>NZ_JBBNAM010000223.1:0-7608 GCF_037994425.1 Phyllobacterium sp. | reverse complement strand
CCGGATGAAGTCCCGTATAACCGGGCTTTTGAAATCTATTTGCCGGCAGCCGCGTCAGCATCCCTGCGGGCAAGCCATGCTTCAAGCGAGGCTTCCTCGGCATCGTCAATGGCAGCCGCCGCGACTTCCCGCGCTGCGAGGGCATACTCTTCGGCCAATGCGGCGCGATCCTCGAGCCGATCGATTTCGAGTTCAGTCTTCCACGCGGATATCTGTTCATCCGTCGCGGCCTTCTTGGCTTCAATCCAATTCTTTATCCTGGAGTTCGCAGCCGAAACCGATGCCTTTCCTTGCTCGATACGGCCCTTTACTTCATCGAGGCGAGCACGCACATCGGCTTCGGCATCGTCTACCTTGCCATCAATCTTGGCTTTCAGACTATCCAGATTGTCGCTTGAGGCGGTCAACTTGAGACGAAGGCTTTCGGTGAACTGATCGATCTTCTGGCCCATGGCAAATTCCTTAAATAAAATATTGATTTGATTAAGTTGTTACTCAGGTTCAATAGACCCTGAGACGACGAATATTGCATGGTTATAAAATATAAATGTGACACATCGTATGCCGATATGAGTTCATCAGAATACGTCTGGCAGAACAAGCTATAATGCTTGCCCGCACAACAGGATTGATTCAGATATCGAGCTCTTCGACGAATGCCGCGCGGTCCTGGATGAAGCGGAACCGCGCCTCCGGGCGTGTACCCATGAGGTCGTCCACGGCGAGCTTGGTCTCGTTGACCCATTCCTCGTCGATCTGAACCCTGAGAAGCGTTCGCTTCCGTCGATCCATCGTTGTTTCTTTGAGCTGGTCGGCGCGCATCTCGCCGAGGCCCTTAAACCGGCCAATCTCGATCTTGCCTTTGCCCGTGAATTCGCTTTTCAACAGTTCGTCCTTGTGGGCATCGTTGCGAGCATAGGCAACCTTGCCACCCTGGGCGATGCGGTAGAGCGGCGGCACTCCTAGGAAGAGGTGACCGTTGCGAATGAGATCGGGCATTTCCTGATAGAAGAATGTGATGAGCAGCGATGCGATATGGGCACCGTCAACATCGGCGTCGGTCATGATGATGACGCGGTCGTAACGCAGATCCTCGTCGCGATATTTGGAGCGCGTACCACAGCCAAGCGCCAGGATCAGGTCGCCGATCTGCTGATTGGCCGTCATCTTCTCGCGGCCGGCGCTTACGACGTTGAGGATCTTGCCGCGCAGTGGCAAGACAGCCTGGGTCGCGCGATCGCGCGCCTGCTTGGCGGAGCCGCCGGCGGAATCGCCCTCGACGATGAATAGCTCGGCACCAATCGCGCCAGTCTGGCTGCAATCTGCGAGCTTGCCGGGGAGCCGCAGCTTTTTTACGGCCGACTTGCGGTTGACCTCTTTTTCCTGACGGCGCTTGACGCGCTCGTCGGCCCGATCGATTACCCAGTCGAGGAGTTTCGACGCCTCTTGCGGGGACGCTGCAAGCCAATGGTCGAATGGATCGCGAATGGCGTTCTCGACGATCCGCTGTGCTTCGACGGTGGCGAGCTTATCCTTAGTCTGGCCGACAAATTCCGGCTCACGAATGAAGACGGAAAGCATCGCAGCCGACGAGATCATCACGTCGTCGGTGGTGATGATCGAAGCCCGCTTGTTTCCTGCAAGCTCTGCATACGCCTTCAGACCGCGGGTGAGGGCGATGCGCAGCCCGGCCTCATGGGTGCCGCCTTCGCCCGTCGGAATGGTATTGCAATAGGAGTGAACGAAGCCATCGCCGCCATGCCAGGTCACAGCCCATTCCAGGGCACCGTGACCGCCAGACTTTTCAGTCTTTCCGGCAAACACTTCGCGCGTAACCTGAAATTCCTTGCCGAGGGAGGCGCTCAGATAGTCCTTGAGGCCGCCCGGGAAGTGGAAAACGGCTTTGTCGGGCGTCGGGTCCTTGGGATCGAGCAGAGACGGCGCGCAGCTCCAGCGGATTTCGACTCCACCAAACAAGTACGCCTTGGAGCGTGCCATCTTGTAGACGCGGGCCGGATCGAATTTTGCCCCTTGTCCGAAAATCTCGGCGTCCGGGTGGAAGGTCACCCGCGTACCGCGCCGGTTCTGGACGTCGCCAACCTCTTCAAGCCGGCCTAAAGGCTTGCCGCGCGAAAAGCGCTGGCGGTAGAGCTTGCGATTGCGCGCGACCTCGACCTCCAAATGGTCTGAAAGCGCGTTGACGACCGACACGCCAACGCCATGCAAGCCGCCAGATGTCTCGTAGACTTTCGAGTCGAACTTGCCGCCCGAATGTAGCGTCGTCATGATCACTTCGAGCGCCGACTTGTCCTTGAATTTCGGATGCGGATCGACAGGAATGCCCCGGCCATTATCGGTAACCGACAAATACCCTTGCTCGTCGAGTTCGATATCAATGAAATTCGCATGGCCAGCGACGGCCTCGTCCATCGCATTGTCGATGACTTCAGCGAAGAGATGATGCAGCGCGCGCTCGTCCGTGCCGCCAATATACATGCCAGGGCGACGCCGCACCGGCTCCAGCCCTTCGAGGACCTCGATGTCCGCCGCGCTATAGCTATTGTCGGCAGCCTGCCTTTGGGGCAATTTTGCCGCCGGAACGGATCTTTCGGACGATGCGGGTGCCGTCGATTCCGGCCGCGACTGTTGCACCGCAGCCTGCCGTTCGCGGGCTGTCTTCACCACTGCGGAAAAAAGATCGTTGTTATCATCCATGGTCTTGATCGGCCAATTCTATCGCGATTCGAATCACCCGCAATTCTTGCACGCCACGTGGCGAAATGCGATGGGAGTTCGCTTTCTGTTCCGGTGTTCACCCACAGGACTATGCCATGCGTGCAGGCGTATCAAGCGGCTTTCAGTCGCGTAATCGCGTTTTCCAGCTCCAGTATCCTTTTACCGAGCCTTTCGTGGTGCAGTTTGAGCGCTTCCACCTCGCCGCCGAGCAGCGCGATATTCCCGTGAGTGCCATCCTCGGCAGGTGACTGCCCGATCCCGTGCATCAGCCATGTTGGCGTCACCCCAAGGAAACCCGCAAGCATCACCAGCCTGTTGGCTCGAGGTTCAGAGCGGTCCGACTCCCAAGCAGCGATCGTCTGCGGTTTGACGCCAATCCGGGCCGCGACTTCGCCGATGCTCATTCCCTTGGCGTCACGCGCCCGTGAAAGGCGCCCACCAAGCGTATCAGTATCAGGGGTCTCGGTCATGATATTGGCATGAGAGATCATATGATTCTCCAATTTCTCCATGATTTTCGGGATTTTGTTCGCCCCTTTGCACCATTTACAGCCATGAATGTCAAATTCTACTCCATTGCATGGCAATTTT
The DNA here is from genome assembly GCF_037994425.1 of Phyllobacterium sp. Taxonomy (NCBI): domain Bacteria; kingdom Pseudomonadati; phylum Pseudomonadota; class Alphaproteobacteria; order Hyphomicrobiales; family Phyllobacteriaceae; genus Phyllobacterium; species Phyllobacterium sp. The sequence goes on along the minus strand of NZ_JBBNAM010000223.1, from coordinate 4,281 downwards.
CCCAACTTTGGAGCGATTGATTTTTTCTGCAGAGCGGCTATGCCAACAGGTCCCGCCGCCTGCTTCATCCGGAAAGGTCTCAAGCCATGGAGAACACAACCTCACAACAGTTGAGGGGCGTTTCAGCGATGGCCGCCGCCATGTTTTTCCTGCCGATGATGGATGCGATCGCCAAATGGCTTTCGACGGTGGACAGTATCCCGCCGGCCACCGTAACCTTGTCGCGGTTCATCGTGCAAACCATCCTGACCTTGCTGATCATTGTCGCCCTGACCGGCACACAAGCGCTGAAGCCGGTCAAACTCTGGGGCAATCTCTTCCGCGGCTTTTTGATGGGCATCGGCAGTCTCTGTTTCTTCGCGGCGGTCAAGTACATGCCGCTCGCCGACGCGATGGCCGTGTTCTTCGTCGAGCCGTTGATGTTGACCCTTCTTTCGGCATTGATCCTCAAGGAACAGGTCGGCTGGCGCAGGCGCATCGCCGTTGCGGTCGGCTTCGTCGGAACCTTGATCGTGATCCAGCCGAGCTGGGAACTATTCGGCTGGGTGTCGCTGCTGCCGCTTGGCACCGCGACCCTCTTTGCTTTTTATCTGATCCTCAATCGCCAATACGGTGATGCCGACACTCCCCTCGTAATGCAGCTTTATGCGGGCGTTGGCGGCACTGTAACGGTGGTCGTCGCACTGCTGCTGGGCCAGGCCTTCAAGGTAGGCGACATGACGCTCGGCCACCCGACGGTTGGGCTCTCGTGGCTGCTATTGTTCGCGATTGGCGCAATTGCAACCGGCGGACACCTCCTTGTGGTGCATGCGTCGCGTCTTGCGCCGGCTTCGCTTCTCGCACCGTTTCAATACCTCGAAATAGTCATGGCAGTGATCATCGGCCTTGTCGTCTTCAACGAATTTCCATCGGCGTCAAAATGGCTTGGTATTGCCATCATCATCGGATCAGGCGCCTATGTCGTCTGGCGCGAAGGCAAGAAGCGCGACCCCGCCGTAACTGCCGCCCAAGAACCTGTTGAGCAAGTTCGCGATTGGCAATAGAAACAGGAACATGCCCCGGGGAGGACATTACGTGTTCAAGAAGATCCTGATTGCCAATCGTGGCGAAATCGCCTGCCGCGTCATCAAGACTGCACGCAAGATGGGTATTGCCACGGTCGCGGTCTATTCGGACGCTGATCGCGATGCGGTGCACGTGGAAATGGCTGACGAAGCCGTTCATATCGGACCTTCCACCGCTTCCGAAAGCTATCTCGTCGGCGACAAGATCATCGCTGCCTGCAAGGCCATCGGGGCAGCAGCGGTTCACCCGGGCTACGGGTTCCTTTCAGAGCGCGCTTCTTTTTGCGAAGCTCTTGAAAAAGAAGGGATTATCTTCATAGGACCCAAGCCCAGGGCAATCATCGCAATGGGCGACAAGATCGAGTCGAAGAAATTCGCCAACGAGGCAAAGGTCAGTACCGTGCCGGGCTTCCTCGACATTATCAAGGATGCGTCGCACGCCGAGAAGATCGCTGGCGAGATCGGCTACCCGGTAATGATCAAGGCCTCTGCCGGTGGCGGCGGCAAAGGCATGCGCATTGCCTGGAACAAGTCCGAAGTTCGCGATGGGTTCGAACGTGCTACCTCGGAAGCGCGCAATTCCTTCGGCGACGACCGCGTTTTCATCGAGAAGTTTGTCGTCGATCCACGCCACATTGAAATCCAGGTGCTGGCTGACGCCCACGGCAACTGCATCTATCTCGGTGAGCGCGAATGTTCCGTGCAGCGCCGCAATCAGAAGGTCGTAGAAGAGGCGCCGTCACCCTTCCTCGATGAAGCGACGCGCAAGGCCATGGGCGAACAGGCTGTCGCGCTCGCCAAGGCTGTCGATTACCAGAGCGCCGGAACCGTCGAATTCATCGTCGACAAGGACCGCAACTTCTACTTTCTCGAGATGAACACGCGCCTGCAGGTCGAGCATCCGGTCACGGAGCTTATTACCGGTATCGATCTCGTCGAGCAGATGATCCGCATTGCGGCCGGCGAAAAGCTTGCGATTGAACAGGCCGACGTGAAGCTCAATGGCTGGGCGGTAGAGAGCCGTCTCTATGCCGAAGATCCCTACCGCAATTTTCTGCCGTCGATCGGCCGCTTGACACGCTACCGACCACCCAGCGAAGGGCCGGTCGGAAAGGCGATTATTCGCAATGATACGGGCGTGACCGAAGGTTCGGAAATCTCCATGTACTACGACCCGATGGTCGCGAAACTCTGCACCTGGGCGTCGAACCGGCTCGAAGCGATCGACGCCATGGCTGATGCACTTGATACCTTTGTCGTCGACGGTATCGAGCATAATATTCCATTCCTTGCCGCGCTGATGCAGCATCCGCGCTGGCGGGAGGGGCGCCTTTCCACCGGCTTCATTGCCGAGGAATTCCCGGACGGCTTCAAACCGGTAGTGCCAACGGACGATGATCGCGACGTTCTTGCCAGCGTGGCGCTTGCTGTGGAGCTTGTGCGCAAGGAACGCCTCGACCGTCTCAACGATCGGTTGCGGCCGCACACAGGCAAGATACGTGCCGACTGGGAAGTGCGTATCGGCGACGACTACATGCCGATCCATATCCACGCCTGCATAGCCCGACCGCCGTCCAAGATGGAGTTCAGGCTGCGTGGTGAGGACGTCGTTGCGGTCCGCGCGAACTGGCAACCCGGCGATGCGGTCTGGGATGGTTATGTCGGTGATCGTCCGGTCAAGGCTCAGCTGCGCCCCGTGCTCAACGGCATGCGTATTGACTGGAAGGGCATGTCGGTCATCAGCCACGCCATGCAGAAGCATGTTGCTGCGCTGGAAAAGCTGATGCCTGTGAAAGTACCGCCAGATACTTCGAAGTTGCTGCTTTGCCCGATGCCCGGCCTGATCGTTTCGATCAATGTAGCAGAGGGGCAGGAGGTGAAGGCCGGGGAGACGCTCGCGATCGTCGAGGCGATGAAGATGGAAAACGTGTTGCGTGCGGATCGCGACCTTGTCATCTCGGCCATCAACGCCAAGATAGGCGATAGCCTCGCCGTCGATGCGGTCATCATGGAATTTGCGTAAGGCCCGGCTTTAGGCGGCTTCGACTCTCGTCACCGCCCCGAACACATCTTCAAAGCAATCCAGCAGCGCACGGTCGAGATCGTGCATGTCGACGGGCAGGCCGAGATCGACAAGGCTGGTGACGCCATGGCCGCGCACGCCGCAGGGAACGATCCCGTCGAAATGGGTAAGATCCGGTTCGACGTTGATCGAAATTCCATGGAAGCTCACCCATTTTCGCAGGCGAATGCCGATGGCGGCGATTTTGTCCTCGGCGGGCGATCCATCCGGCAGAGACGGCCGTTCCGGCCGGGTGACCCAGACGCCGACGCGATCCTCGCGCCGCTCGCCGCGGACATTGAAGGAAGCGAGTGTGGTGATGATCCACTGCTCGAGCGCCGTTACGAATGCACGTATGTCTTCTCGACGCCGTCTGAGATCGAGCATGACGTAGGCAACGCGTTGGCCGGGGCCGTGATAGGTGTACTCGCCGCCCCGTCCTGTCGCGTAGACGGGAAAGCGGTCGGCGACGAGGAGATCGTTGGCTTTGGCGCTGGTGCCGGCGGTATAGAGCGGCGGATGTTCGACGAGCCAGACGAGTTCGCGCTCGGTGCCGTCGCGAATCGCCGCAACGCGATTATCCATGAAGGCGAGGGCCGTGTCGTAATCGGTCAGCCCATCGGCGACCAGCCATTCAACCGATGAAGAATCGCCCTCGGGCAGAAAGGCAGGGACGAGGTCGTCGCGAACGGTTCTCATTGCGTGTATTCAATTCCGGTTGTCTTTTGCCTGTGCCAATTCATCAATCGGCGCCCCGCTGGTGGCGCCGATTCAACGATTGCTCTGCGTGTGCCGGATATGGACCTTTTGAAGGGGAATTTCCAGTGTTGCGAGGCTATGCAAAGGTTTGTGACCACTTTGCAAAAAACAATCAGATTATCGGTAGATAGGACTTGTTTCGCTGAAACCTATTTGCTACATGCCGCGAGCCGACTGGTTCGGCTTCTACCACAGAGTGCGGTCGTGGCGGAATTGGTAGACGCGCAGCGTTGAGGTCGCTGTGTCGCAAGACGTGGAAGTTCGAGTCTTCTCGACCGCACCATTCACTTCAGCGAAATATTGATGTGATGCAGAATATGGCGGCTTTCGGCCGCCATATTGCATTATGCGTGTGGCTCGGCTGGTCAGCCAACGACGCTAGCAGTGGTCATTGGA
>NZ_JBBNAM010000222.1:0-3030 GCF_037994425.1 Phyllobacterium sp. | reverse complement strand
AATTTGTTGAAATGCGCGATCAGACGTTAGTCGAGAAGCGCCCGCAAGCAAATGCCCTCAAGGCTCAGTTTCGTGTCCGGGGATCACTTCCGATAAAAGTGAGAAAAACTGCGGGCCTTGCATTCTCATCTGACGCTCTTGGCACATTGGCGCCTCAAATTTCGCCCCGCAGATATGCCCGCCCCTCGAAGCCCAGAGGCCCCGAAACGACGCCTCGGCGCTCTTTCAATCGTGATGCGGGCAATTGCATGCTACCTGACGGCGCATGGCCACTTTTGAAGCTTGCCTATGTCGGTTGAGGGTCGGTAGACGCCCTTTGAGGTGTTACCGGATCGCTGTTTCATTTCCTGTAGAACACCTGGCGCACGTCAATATATTCCGACCGAAAGCCGGCCTCGCAGTAGAAGAGGTAGAACTCCCAGAGCTTCTTGAACCTGACATCAAATCCGAGATGGCATAAACGGTCCCAGGAGTTCCAAAATCGCTGGCGCCATTCGGCCAGCGTTCTCGCGTAGTCCTGCGGGAAGATGTGCTCGCGGTAAAGGTCAAGACCAAAATCGGTACCGAGCCGTTTGAGCTTTTGGGGAGTTGGCAGCATGCCGCCTGGAAAGACGTAGCGCTGGATGAAATCGGGCCGCTTGCGGTAACGGTCGAAGGACTTGTCGTTGATGGTTATGATCTGCAGCCCGGCACTGCCGCCAGGCTTCAGACAATCCTTGACCTTGCCGAAGAACACCGGCCAGTATTTCTCACCCACCGCCTCGAACATCTCGATTGAGGCGACATGGTCGTATTTGCCCGTCTCATCGCGATAGTCCTGAAACTTGATATCGACGTTGCCGGAAAGCTTAGCGCGCGCGATGCGCTGCCTGGCATAGTCGTATTGCTCCCGGCTGATTGTCAGGCCTGTCACATGCGCGCCGATCTCGCGCGCGGCAAACTCGGCAAAGCCGCCCCAGCCACAGCCGATCTCGAGCACGCGGCTATCGGCGGTAATGCCGATATTGCGGGCAAGTGCGCGGTATTTGGCATTTTGTGCGCTTTCAAGATCGTTGGCGTTGTCGGCGAACAGTGCCGATGAGTAGGTCATCGTCGGATCGAGCCATTCACGATAGAAGGCGTTGCCGAGATCGTAATGGGCCGAGATATTTTTTCGCGAACGGGAGCGGGTATTCTCATTGAGCCAGTGCCGCAGCCGCTGCGCCGTATTCAGGAGAAAGTTCGACCCGCCGGCCAGATTTTCCCCCACCTCCTCATTGACCACGAAGAGCTCGAGGAAGGTCGCGACATCGGGGCTATCCCAATCCCCGTCCATGTAGGATTCGGCAACGCCGATCGTTCCGCCGGAAAAGGCGCGGCGCGGCAGGTTCCAGTTGTGCAGCACCACCGACGCGTCCGGTCCCGCCTGTCTTCCGCCTACCTTGAAGACCTGCCGGTCGGGCGTGGTAATTGTGAGCGTGCCGCGGGGCAGATGCGCGGCAGCGCGCAGGGCAGCCCGCGCCTTGAAGGGAAGACCCTTCAGCGCAGTGCCAACGTTGGGGATTAGAAAAATGGGATCAGATATAGACATCCAGGTTTCACCGTCAGCCAAAATCCAATTTCTATTGTGAACCTTGCTTGTGCGCAACGGCTGCGCTCTAGCAACCATCAATCTCGTATACGCTGGCGCGGGCCCAATGGATCGGCGGGCGATTCTTCAAACGCGAACGCGCCCTTTGTGAAAACTGCCCGCCCGTTTAATCCCTTAATTGGAGTGGTTTTTGTAAGTGGTCACCCAACACGTGGGCCAAAGATCCCGGGTGAACGGGCCGTATTTGGCCCGAACGGTTCTAATGCACCCCATCTTTGCTACACCCTTTTCATCCTTCGTGGCTCCCACGGGTGAGCATTGATCCAATGCTCGCGATGATGCGTAAATGCGATAAAGGATGTGCCGATGTTAAAATATGCGACTGCCTATATCTTCACGGCCGCGATCTTTTTCGTTCTCGATTTCTTCTGGCTCAGCATCATGGCGACCAGCTTTTATCGCGCCCGTCTTCCCGATGTGATTGCACTCAACGTCAACTACGTCCCGGCAGTCCTGTTTTACCTCATCTACGTTGCTGGGCTCGTCATATTTGCCGTGAACCCGGCTATGGAGACGGGCCGCTGGCAGACTGCCCTCTCCCACGGTGCGCTCCTGGGGTTCGTTGCTTACGCCACCTATGATCTGACGAGCCAGGCGACCTTGAAACAATGGTCCACGGTCGTCACTCTTGCCGACATGGCCTGGGGGACGCTTCTATCGGGCATTTCCGCGTCATTGGGCTTTCTTGCAGCGAGGTGGGTCGCGGCAAAGTTCGGTTGATCCTGGCATTTCGCGGTGCTCACGGCGCGGACCTCCTTTCGATGAAGGCCGCCGTATCCTCAAGGGTGGGGGCAATGAAGCGCAAGGGCGCGCCCACGGCGCCAATGATGCCAAGGTGCCCGACGCGCGGATAGAGCTTAATCTCGACGGGGCTGGCGCCCTCGCGCAACCGCTCGCCAAGCTTCGCCGAATTGCGCGGATAGACCGTCGTGTCGCTCGTCCCGTGCAAAAGCAACGTTGGCGGCGCATGGGGGCTGGCAAAATATATCGGCTCTGCCTGCCGCACCGTTTTCGCGGTGCTGAAAATTTCCGCAATCGTCTTGTCCCTCGAGGGCAGAAAATCATAAGGCCCGGAAATGCCGACGAAACCGCGAAGGTCGCGAGGCGAAAGACCTTCCGCGCCAAGCCAGGCATTGTCGAGCGCGAGCATGGCGGCCATGTACGCGCCGGCGGAATGGCCAACGAGGAAGAGCTTCGAGGGATCGCCCCCATATTGACGTGCATGATCCCTCGCCCAGCGCACCGCGCTGGCGCCATCGTCAAGAAAGCCCTGGTAGTGGACGGCCGGAAAGAGCCGATAGTCAGGAATGACGGTAACGATACCCTTGGCGGCAAGGGCCGACCCAACGAACTGATATGTCTGCCTGTCGCCGCTCTGCCAGCTGCCGCCATAGAAGAAT
>NZ_JBBNAM010000221.1:0-1302 GCF_037994425.1 Phyllobacterium sp. | reverse complement strand
GTGCCATGACGTCCGGGCAGAAATGCCGGCCCGGCGGTTGACTAAAGCGCGTCGCCCGTTTTTTGATTCAGGTTCTCGAATCGGCCGATTTGTGATTCCTTCGTAGCTGGAAGGAGACCGATCATGGGCAAATCACATCCGATCGAGTTGCGTTCCCGTGTTATTGCATTCGTTGAAGAGGGCAACACCCATCGCGAGGCGTCCCGTCATTTCCGGGTGTCGCCTCGATTTGTGAATAACCTTGTTATCCTGAAGCGGGAGACGGGCTCTCTGTCGCCGAGACGACAGGGTCATATTGGTGGCGGCAAGTTAAGTGACCACGGTGCGTGGTTTCGTGAACGTATGGCTGAGAAGGGTGAATTGACGCTTGATGAATTGTGCGTCGAGCTTGCCGAGCGCGGCGTAATTGTGCATCGCTCGAGCGTCGGCCGCATGTTGCACCGGCTCGGGTTAAGCCACAAAAAAAAGCCTGATGGCAAGCGAGCAGCTTCGTCCGGAAATCGCCCGGGCGAGAAGTCTATGGATCGAAAGGCGCAAGCCGTTTTTTGATAAGGCCCTGGCACGCCTCACTTTTATCGATGAGACGTCGACGAGCACAAAGCTGACAAAACGCTCCGGTTGGTCGTTACGGGGTCACCGTTACCGCAGTCATGCGCCTTTCGGATCCTGGAAGACGCAGACGTTTATCGCTGGCCTCAGATCGCATTCCATGGTCGCGCCATGGATTGTCAACGCACCAATGAATGCCGAGATATTCGAGACTTGGATCGAAACGCAACTTGTCCCAACTCTATCAAAGGGCGACATCGTCATTGCCGATAATGTCCGTTTCCACAAAAGCCAAAAGGCCGAAAAACTCATCAGACAAACCGGTGCCAGGCTGCTGTTCCTACCGGCCTATTCGCCCGACTTGAACCCAATCGAGATGGCCTTCTCGAAACTCAAGTCGCTCCTACGAAAGAAAGCCGCAAGGAGCTTCGACGCAATATCGAATGCCCTCAGCGACATCTGCGCATTGTTCTCCGTTGACGAATGTCGAAACTACTTCAAGGCCGCAGGGTATGAGGCGATTTAGATGCGACAAGCTTTAGTGTGGGTGCAGCCGACGCTGATTGCCGAGATTGAGTACCGCGCTTGGACGCATGACGGCAAGCTACGCCATGCGTCCTATAAGGGGCTGCGCGAAAAGCAGGATAATGGGGCGGTCTACGAATTGGACGATCCTGCCTAATTGGTCACCAGCCTGATCTGTTCCCGCGGTATGTCTCTGGCTGCGGCGAAGCCTCGTGGGCTTCTGCGAGT
>NZ_JBBNAM010000220.1:0-39226 GCF_037994425.1 Phyllobacterium sp. | reverse complement strand
GCATGTGCGCCACCCGCGTGACGATGTCGGTGCCCATCTCGCCCGAACCGATCAGCCCGATCCGGATCGGACGCCCGGCATCCGCCCGCGCCTGCATGTCACGCGCCAGTCCCGTCAGTGCAACATTCGTGCTCATCTGATTTTCCTCCGGTTTGTTAACCCGGAATAGGGCGCGAAGACGCGATTGTCTAGGAATTGTGGAAGCGAAACTCCGTGCGCTGACGATAGGTTTGGCCCGGCAAAAGAACCGTACTCGGAAAATGCGCCTGGTTGGGACTGTCCGGAAAATGCTGTGCCTCAAGGCATAGGCCGGCAAACCGTGCGTATGGCTTGCCGCCAAGCCCGACAAGAGCAGGGATCATCGCGCCATCATAGAACTGCAGGCCGGGCTCGCTGGTGTAGACCTGCATAGCGAGGCCATTGCTGCCAACCAGCGAGGCGGCAAATCGCATCTCGTCACTCAATGGCTCGGAAAGAACAAAATTGTGGTCGTAGAGCGTCGATCCCTCTACTCCGATACGGCGGGGCAGGCGGAAGTCGAATGCAGATCCCTCGACCGGAAGAATCTCCCCGGTCGGGATCAGACCCGCATCGACCGGCGTATAGGCGTCTGCGAGAATACGCAGGCGGTGATCGCGAATATCGTTCGAACCGTCAAGATTGAAGTAACTATGCTGGGCGAAATTGGCGACCGTGGGTGCATCCGTGGTGGCTTCGATGTCAACGCGCAACGTTGCGTCGCCTTCGAAACGATAGGTGCAGCGAAGATCGAGGTTGCCTGGGAAACCTTGGTCGCCATTTGAAAGATGCAGGGCGAGAGCAACGGAGCTTTCGTCATAATCGGCGATGGTCCATACGCGCTGTGATACCCCACCACAACCGCCATGCAGGGTCTGGACGCCTCGCTCGTTGCGATCAAGTTCAATGGTTCTGCCATCGAGAACGAAACGTCCGTTGGAAATCCGGTTGGCATAACGGCCGACAAGAGCGCCGAAATAGGGCGAGCGCTCAGGGTAGGGGGCGAATTCATCAAAGCCGAGGACGACGCGCTGGAGCGTGTCGTTGCTCAGGGGAATCTGGAGATCGCGGATAACCGCGCCCCAGTTCAGGATGTTGGCGATAGAGCCTGCGGACGAGCGGATCGTAAACTCCCATACCGTCTCGCCTTCAAACACACCGAATGTCTTGTGGTTATGAACCGCACTCAAATCAATGCTCTCCTGTGACGGTTCTGCTACGTGAGGAAAGCTTTGCCTGCAGCATGACGACGACGAGCAGGAAGAGCCCGCGGATGACCGACTGCCAGTAGGCTGAAAGCGAAATCCAGCCCGTGCCATTCTCGAAGTTCAAGACATTGAAGAGGATGCCAAGCAGGAGGACACCGGCGAGCGTGGCGCCGACCGACCCAACGCCCCCCGTGAGCAGGGTGCCACCTACAACCACGGCAGCGATGGCGAAGAGTTCCCAGCCTACGCCCTCAATGGGCTGTCCTGCGCCGAACTGCGATGCGAGAATGACGCCGGCGAGCCCGGCAAGTCCACCACTGGCGAGGTAGACCAGGAACTTGATCTGGTCGGCGGGGAGGCCCATCAGCCGCGTCGCATCCTCATTGCCGCCGACTGCAAGGACACCCCTGCCGGTTCCCGTAAAGTTCAGCACGATCCAGCCGATGATATAGGCAATGATCGCGATCCACGCTGGAATGGGAAAGCCCAGGAAATTGTCCTGCCCGATCGAGGTGAAGCCGCTCTCATAGGAAACGGAGACCGACTGATTGTCCGCTATGAGCAAAGCTGTGCCGCTCGCCGCAAGCATCATGGCGAGCGTGGCAACGAAAGGCATGATCCTAAGCCGGGTCACGAGGACGGCATTGATGAGGCCGACGCACAAACCCGCGCCGACGCCGGCGCCAAGCCCGACAAAGGCGCCGTATGGGCTGGCGAGTGCGGCAACGACACTGCCGAGCGCCGCGGTCGATCCTACGGAGAGGTCGATGCCTCCCGTCATGATGACAAAGCACATGCCGAGCGCAACCAGCGCAAACATGGCATTGTAACGCAGAACGCTCGTTATATTGAAGAAGCCAAGAAAATAGTCGTAGCGCGCCCATCCAAAGAGAATGAGCAGCAGCAGCGCCAGAACAACGCCGTAGCTTCCGAGCATGGATATCAGTCTTGGTCTCGTCATCCACGCCTGCCTTGTTGCTGGATCCAGACGGCGAGCACGATAATCCCTGCCTTGACGACAAGCGCGGCGGCGTCCGGCACGCCGTTGGCGAGCAGCGTGTAGCGCACAAGCTGGATCGTCATCGCGCCGAGCAACGTGCCGATGATGGTCGCCTTGCCACCGCTGAGCAGCGTACCCCCCACCGCGACCGCCGCGATCGCGTCGAGTTCCATGCCCATGCCCACCAGATTCGCGTCACTCGCGGAGTTGATGGCGATGACGATGAGCCCGGCAATACCGGCGCAAAGCCCGCTGATGGCATAGACTGCAAGTTTGACCCTGGCGACGGCAATCCCGGCAAGTTCCGCCGCTCGCTCATTACCGCCGATGGCTATGATCTGCCGGCCGAAAACTGTTCGCTTCAATATCCATGCGGCAGCAATGACCAGGAGAGCCATGAGCACGACTTGGACCGGGATGCCGAAGATACGGCCAAGGCCGATGAACTGGAACTCTGGTACGCGGAATGTCTGCAGATTGCCATTGGTCAACACCTGGGCGATACCGCGGCCGGCGATAAATAGAACGAGCGTTGCGACAATGGGCTGGATGCGAAACTTGGCAATCAGCCAGCCATTGAAAAGGCCAAGGAGCCCGGCAACGCCGACCGAACCGATCATGGCAGCGGCGACGGCGAGGCCAATATTGTCGATCGGAACAATCTTGCCAAGGAAAATCATCGGCGCCAGCGCGCCGGAGATGGCCATGAGCGATCCAACGGAAAGGTCGATGCCACCCGTAGCAATAACGAGCGTCATGCCCACCGCGACGATGACGATGGTGCAGACCTGTGTCAGGTTGACGTTGAGGGTTTGCATCGTCGCAAAGTTGCGCGTGAAGGCAAGGTTGAAAAGGAGGAGCGCGACGAGCGCAATCAAGGTGCCGTAGCGCGCCATGAAATCCATCGGAACGAAGGGGCGCGAGACGTCCTGTTGGCGGGTGGTGTCGGTCATGATAACGCCTCCGCGACCCTGGGTGCACTACCGTGCGCCATGGCTGACATCACCGCATCCTCCGTCGCCTCGTCGCGATTAAACGTGGCAACGCTAAGCCCCTCGCGCAGAACAAACACCCGGTCAGCCCCCTCGGTCACCTCCTCGAGCTCGGATGAAATCATCAACACCGCAAGCCCCTCATCGGCGAGCGACTTGATCAATGTCTGTATTTCACCCTTTGCGCCGACGTCGATGCCACGGGTCGGCTCGTCGAGGATCAACAGGCGCGGGTTCATGGCGAGCCAACGGCCAAGCAGTACCTTTTGCTGGTTTCCACCCGAGAGTTCACGCACCTTCTGGTCCGGTCCCGAGCATTTGACGCCGAGTTGTTTGATGAAACGTTCGACAATATCACGCTGCGCTTTCTCGTCGATGATGCCGGATTTGCTGAGCTTGGGCATCAACGCCAGCATCATGTTTTCGGCAACGCTCATCTCAGGCACGATGCCTTCGCTTTTGCGATCCTCGGTGCAGAAGCCCATCCCCGCAGCGATGGCATCGGCCGGGCTGCGTGGTTCGAACGTTTGCCCGTCAAGAAGCATTGCACCCGCACAAGGCCGGTCGATGCCGAATACGAGACGGGCCGTTTCGGTGCGTCCCGCGCCAAGGAGGCCGGCAAACCCTGCGATCTCACCCTGGCGCACATCGAAGGACACATCCTGGACGGTCTGGTTGATCGCGAGATTTTCCGCCGACAACAGCACATCGCCGATCTTCCGCTGATCGCGGTCTCTGAACGCCGTCGCGTGGCCCTCGGCGCGGTCGATCGTGCGCCCGAGCATTGAAGAGACAAGCCCGATCTTGTCGATCTCGCTCATTTTTGCCGTCTTTACGGTCCTTCCGTCTCGCATAATGGTGACGCGATCACAAACTTCATAGAGCTCGTCGAGCTTGTGGCTGACGAAAACGACCGAGACGCCCTCCTGCTTCAATTGGCGAATGACGTCGAAAAGCACACCCACCTCGCGTTCATCGAGCGAAGAGGTCGGCTCGTCCATGATGACAAGTTTGGCCGCGAACCCGATCGCACGGGCGATAGCGACCATTTGCTGGGTGGCGGTGTTGAATTCCATCAAAGGGCGGCGCACATCGATCCGCACGTTGAAGCGCTGCAGCAATGCTTCCGCTTCCTGGTGCATGCGCTTCCAGTCAAGAAAACCGAAACGCCGCGCTTCCCGTCCAAGACAGATGTTTTCAGTGACGGACCGGTAGGGAACGAGATTGATTTCCTGGTAGATGGTGCTGATCCCACTCGCCTGGGCCTGATGCGGCGAAAACACCTCGAACGGTTGGCTGTCGAAAATGACTTCGCCAGCATCGCGGCGATGATAACCGGTCAATACCTTGATCAGGGTGGATTTTCCGGCACCGTTCTGGCCGATCAATGCGTGGACTTCGCCGCGTCCCACCTCGAACGAAGCGCCCGACAAGGCAGAAATACCGGCAAACCGCTTGTCGATCCCCGTCATCGATAGAAGTGTATCGGTGTCCATTACAAAGCCATCTCTGCAAAACATCGAAAGTTTCGACGCTGCCGAGGGGATGCGCCGAAGGAAGGGCCAGCGCCCTCATTGAGCGCTGGCATGTTGATAAAATCAATAGGCGGTGCTCAGCAGCTCTTTCGCGTTGCTTGCATCGTAGAATTGATCCGGATTGATGAGCTTGCCGGGGATCTTTTCCCCGTTGGCATAGGCAAGGGCCGTATCGAACGCCTTCGGGCCAAACCGCGGATTGCATTCGACGACCGCAGCGATCTTGCCATCGACGACGGCCTGCACGGCTTCCTTGCCCCCGTCGATCGACAAGACGAGGATGTCCTTGCCCGGCACCTTACCGGCCGCCTCGATGGCCGAGATGGCCCCAATCGCCATTTCGTCATTGTGGGCATAGACGACATTGGCGTCGGGATGGGCTTGAAGCAGCGTCTCTGCGACCTGCCGGCCCTTGTCGCGGGCAAAATCGCCGGTCTGCGATGCAACGATCTTGAAGTCTGGATTTTTGGCGATGACGTCGTCGAAGCCCTTCTTCCGGTCATTGGCCGGCGAGGAGCCCGTCGTGCCTTCAAGCTCAATGATCGTGGTCTTGCCATTGGCATTCTTTACAAGCCAATCTGCGACCCGCTGTCCTTCCTCGATGAAGTTGGAACCGATGAACGTAACATAATCCTCGCCAGGCTTTGCGAGCGAAGCATCGACATTACGATCCAGCAGAATGACCGGGATGCCGGCGCTTTTAGCAGCTTTGATCGCTGGGATGAGCGGCTTCTCTTCGCGCGGTGCAAGGAAAATAAGGTCGACGCCCTGGGCGATCATCGAGTTGACGTCGGCGACCTGTTTGGCGGCGGAACTCGCCGCGTCCGTATATACAAGCTGCCAGCCACGTTTCTTGGCTTCTTCCTGCATGCTGGCCGTCTGCGCCAGCCGCCAGGGATTGTTGCTCTCCGTTTGGGCAAAGCCAACCTTATAGGTGTCTTTCTTCTTGAGCGGTGGTGATTCCGCGAATGCGCTGCCGGCAACCATGGCGGCAGCAATCCCAACGGTCGAAGTGAAAAGCAGAGTCCGACGAGTGATAGTCATTGAAAAATTTCCTCCCAGAAATTAGCGCGTGGTTCTCCACCTCGCGATCATCCCTACTTATAAAAATTAGTCAATAATTATTTATATTGATTAGTCGGATGAACTGCTCCTAATATCGTGGAATGTTCCGGCGGCTTGGACGCATCCGGCACCAACGGGGTGAGAACGCAAATGAGCGAAACAGTGGAAAAGGAACCCACTGAGAAGTCAAAAACTGCTCGTGTGACACCCCGCCGCAAGCGGGTGAGCAAGCGCGTCACCATGACTGATATTGCGCGAGCGGCGGGGTGTTCGCAGGCAACTGTCTCCTTCGTGCTCAACAAGACCCCTGGTATCAAACTTGCCGCCGAAACACGCGAGCGGGTGATCGAGGCCGCACGCACGCTTGGCTATGCGGCGCCGAGTTTCGCGCACCTTGAACCCGGCGATGCGCATATGCCGCGGATCGAAGGCAAGATCGGTTTTGTCGTCGATCAACTCGCCACCAGTCCCGAAGCCGTTGTCGCGATCGAGGGCGCGCGCCAGGCCTCCTGGAATGCCGGCAACATCATACTGGTCGCACAGACACTCAACGATCCGGAAATGGAACCGCGCACCATCCATGCCCTGCGCGAGCAAGGAATTTCGGCACTCATCTACATGGCGATCTTTACGCGCGAGGTGGTGCTCCCGCCGTCCGTATATGAACTCGACGTACCGGTGATCCTTCTGAATTGTTATACCGCCGATCACGCATACCCGGCCGTGGTGCCCAGCGAAATTGCGGGCGGCCAGCATTCGACCCGGCACCTCATTCAGCATGGCCATCGTCGCATCGGAATTATTACGGGCGAGCCATGGATGGAGGCGGCCAAGGACCGGCTCAAAGGCTATAGGCGCGCCCTTGCGACGGCAGACATCCCCTTCGATCCGCTCCTTGTCATCGAAGGCGACTGGTCTGCGAGTGCCGGCTATACCGCGACACGCAAGCTGCTCGAGCTTGACGACACGCCGACCGCCATATTTTGCCAGAACGATCGCACAGCCATTGGCTGTTACGAAGCCCTGAAGGAAGCCGGCATCCGCATCCCGGAGGACATATCAGTGGTCGGCTATGACGACGAGGAAATTTCCCGGCATTTGCACCCGCAACTCACAACATCGGTGCTGCCGCATCGTGCCATGGGGCGCTGGGCAATTGAGCAACTCGACACTTATGCCCGCACTCCAGGCAAGCGCTATCCCGTCACCAAACTCGAATGTCCGCTGGTTGAGCGGCTGTCAGTGATGGAGTGTTCGGAAAAAACGCCCTCGTTTCGCTAGGCATCCGATTTGCTTCTGACATAGTCGGTCCGATCGATCCCGTGACGTTGTAACTTGTCATAGAAGGTCTTGCGCGGAATGCCGAGCGTTTCGATCGTCGATCGAACATCGCCATGATTGGCTGAAAGCGCTTCGCGAATGAGTTTGGCCTCATACAGTTCCATGTTCTCGGGCAAGCTCATTGGGTTGGTCGGCTGACTGACTTTTGCATCAGTCAAATCTTGAAGGCCAAGGGCCATGCGTTCAGCAAAGTGCGCAAGCTCACGTACATTGCCTGGCCAGTCGTGATCCATCAGGCGCGACCGTAGCGCGGCGGTCATTTCCGGCGGTTCCGATTTAAATCGTGCCGCCGCACGATGCAGGAAGTGCGTAAACAAAAGCGGGATATCATCCTTGCGCTCACGCAAGGGCGGAATCGAGACCGTTACGACGTTCAACCGATAGAACAGGTCCTCGCGAAAATTCGGTCTCTGCTCAGGGCTGCCCAGGTCCACCTTGGCGGCTGCGACGACCCGTAAATCGACGGGTCGATGCTCGTTCATTCCCAGCGGCGTGACTTCGCGTGTCTCAAGCACCCTGAGGAGTTTGACCTGTGTTGCCAGCGGCATGCTTTCGATTTCGTCGAGAAAAAGCGTGCCACCGCTTGCAAATTCGATGCGCCCGACGCGCTTCTTCTGGGCGCCGGTGAACGCCCCCGCCTCGTGGCCGAAGAGTTCGCTTTCGATGACTGTATCCGGCAGCGCCCCGCAATTCAGGGCAACGAAATTTCCGTGCTTGCGTCGACTCCATTCGTGCAACAGGCCCGCGGCGACATCCTTGCCGGTGCCGGTTTCACCAGCGATCAGCACATCGACATCGGCGTTGGCCACGTGGCGCAACGTCTTGCGCAGGTTTTGCATAACCGGCGTCTGGCCGATGAGCGGCAATGTCTCGTCAGACGATTCGAGCGCCAGCCGCAACTGCCTGTTCTCGATCACCAGCCGCCGCTTTTCCGCCGCGCGTCCTATACTCTGCACCAGGCGGTCAGCCGCATAGGGCTTGGCAATGAAATCATAGGCGCCCTGGTGCATCGCCTCTACGGCCATTTCGATGTCACCATGGCCAGTTATCAGGATCACCGGGAGGTCGGGATCGACCGCCCGCAAACGTCTAAAGAGCTCGAACCCATCCATTTGTGGCATACGGACATCGGTGACGACGACGCCAGGGAAATCCGGCGTCAGGAACCGCAGCGCGCTCATCGCATCGGTAAAGGGCGTGACGTTGAAACCGGCAAGTTCCAGGGTCTGCCGCGTGGCGTTTCTCAAGTCGTCGTCATCATCGACAAAGGCTATCGCGGGCTCAAAATCCATCATGCAACCCTCGGCAAATACACAGTGAAGGTCGTTCCGCCCGAATTGCTCTCGACCTCGATGCGACCGCCGTACTCAGCAACGATGTCATGGCAGATGACAAGCCCCAGGCCTAGACCGCGGTCCTTCGACGTATTGAAAGGCGTAAACAGCGCCTGCATGATGGACCGCGGAATACCTGGACCGTTGTCAGAAACGATAAGTGCGACCTCCTCTCTGGTCACCGCAAAGCGCAAGCTGATGCGGCTTGCCGGACCACCTTCCGTTGCCTCCAGTGCGTTCTGCATCAGATTGATGAGCACCTGTTCGAGCCTGATGCGATTGCCATGAACCTTGATATCCGGCGAAGGCGTTTCCGTTGTTATCTGCCCGACGGTTTGGCGGAACCGGCTGCCCAGAAGAAGCAGGGCACCATCAACAATATCGCAGACGGCGATTGGTCCGGCATCGCCGGTGCCTTTGCGCGAGAATGTGCGCAATTCGTCGGTGATGCCGCCAATACGTTCGGTGAGCCCGGCAATCGAGGCGAGGTTTGCCTTGACCGAATCGAGTTGCGTACGACCAAGAAAGGTTAGCGCATTATCAGCATAGGCACGGATTGCAGCGACCGGCTGGTTGATCTCGTGCGCGACGCCGGCTGTGACTTGTCCGAGGATGGCAAGGCGGTTCGCTTGGACAAGTTCCTGCTGGACAATCTGCAGTTTCGCCTCGGTCTTTTGTCGCTCCTCCGACTCCATCACCAGTTCGGCGTGGGCCGCACTGAGGTCCGCCGTACGCGCGGCCACCCTTCGCTCAAGCTCGAGCCGGGCCGCGTCCTGCTCGCGGGCGCGCCGCAGTGCCAGCCCACGTCGGCGCCGGAAAAAAGCCGTCAATCCCACCAGTGGCGCCAGCACGATCAGAGCGAGCGACAATGCTGTTCGCGTCGCCTCCGCCACGGCGGCCGTGGAGGGCGTCAATAACTGCAGCGTCCAATTTGTCGTTGGTACTGCCGTCTCGACGCGCACGAATTCTTCGTCTTTCGTTGCGCCCGGCAATCGGGCAACGACGATATCAGGCTGGCTGCGCGGAAAGGCCGGATTAATATTAAGCGGTCCCAGCGGCGCATCGCCGAATTGCAGGCTCTCGCGCATGGGCGTTTTCTGGTCGGCGGGAACGACGCCCTGGGTCATGAATCGCCATTCAGGGAAACTGGTGACGAGAACAATGCCCCGCTGGTCGGTAACGAAGGTCGGATCACTGTTGCGGCGCCAATCGGTCTCCAATTCATCGAACTCCACCTTGACGACGATGACGCCGAGCAGGCCTGATGGTCCGTCGATCCGCTTGGAGATATAGAGCCCCGGGCGCTTGCTTATCGTGCCGAGGGCGTAGTGTTCGGCGCTTCCCGTCTCCACCGCCCGCGTGTAGTAGGGCCGGAAACTATAATCGATGCCGACGAAGCTCGTTGGTTCGCGCCAATTGCTGGCGGCAACCGCCATGCCCTTGGCATTGAGAAGATAGATGACTGCAGCCCGCGTCCCCGGAATGAGGCTTTCGAGCTTACCGTTGATCAGCTTGAACATGCTTTCGCTGCCCGATGCGAGCGCGCTGAGAACATCGCGGTCCTGCGCGAGGACGAAGGGCAGGGAGCGCTGCTTTTCGAGCACGGTCCGGAGGAGAACGGCGTTGAGTTCTGCGTTTCCTTGTGCACGTCCACGCAAGGAGTCGTAGGCGCGGGCCCGGCCATAGTGTTCAGCGGCAAATAGGCATGCGCCGATCAGGACCGCAGCCAACGCGGCGTAGATATATTTCGCCGTGTGGTTCACCTTGCGATAGGCATCGGCAAAACCGATTTCAGAGGCATTTCTCATTATTGCATTTGTGCATAAATCCGCACAAAGGACAAGTTTCTCGTGCGGATATCCGCACGACGGCGCTGTCCATTCTTCGCCGGTGAAATTAAATATACGCGTTTTCAATAACTTACAGATTCAATGCAAACTGGCACGGCGCTTGCAAGCAAATCCCCGAGGGCATGGACGGTTCCGGCCCCCAAACGAGCCTCGGGAGGCTGACAGGCGATTCTGCCAGACGCGGCTCATACCATGGAGGAAGTCATGAGTCCTGTGACGATCAACGCAGCGCCGCAACCAGTGCGGGGCAAAACGCCAATCTACGCCCATCTCTATTTCCAGGTCATTGTTGCCATAACCATCGGCATTTTGCTTGGTCATTTCTATCCCGAGATCGGCACCAGCATGAAGCCGCTCGGCGATGCCTTTATCAAACTGGTAAAGATGATCATCGCTCCCGTCATTTTCCTTACTGTTTCTACCGGCATCGCCGGGATGAGCGACCTCAAGAAGGTTGGCCGCGTCGCCGGGAAGGCCATGATCTACTTCCTGACGTTTTCAACCTTAGCGCTTATCGTCGGGCTCATCGTCGCCAATCTCGTACAGCCCGGCGCCGGTATGAATATCGATCCGGCAACGCTCGATGCCAAGGCCGTCGCGACCTATACCCAGCAGGCGCATGAACAGAGCGTCGTCGGGTTCCTGACGAACATCATCCCGACCACGATTGTTGGGGCCTTTGCGTCCGGAGACATCCTGCAGGTTCTATTCTTCTCGGTCCTCTTCGGACTTTCACTGGCAATGGTCGGCGAAAAAGCAGAGCCGGTCACCAATTTCCTGCAAGCGCTTGCCGCCCCGATCTTCAAGCTCGTCGCGATCCTGATGAAGGCCGCTCCCATCGGCGCCTTTGGGGCGATGGCATTCACTATCGGCAAATACGGCATTGGTTCGGTCGCCAATCTGATCATGCTGATCGGCACGTTCTATCTGACCTCGCTGCTCTTCGTGTTCATCGTCCTTGGTGCGGTTGCGTGGTACAACGGCTTCTCGATCCTGGCGCTGATCCGCTACATCAAGGAGGAACTGCTGCTCGTCCTTGGCACCAGTTCCTCGGAGGCGGCGTTGCCAACTCTGATGGCCAAGATGGAGAAGGCAGGTTGCAAGAAATCGGTTGTTGGCCTCGTCATTCCGACCGGCTATTCCTTCAACCTCGATGGCACCAACATCTACATGACGTTGGCAGCCCTGTTTATCGCCCAGGCAACCAACACGCCGTTGACGCTCACCGATCAAGTGCTGCTTCTCCTCGTCGCCATGCTCAGCTCAAAGGGTGCCGCCGGCATCACCGGTGCGGGTTTCATCACGCTTGCAGCCACATTGTCTGTCGTCCCCGCCGTCCCGGTTGCCGGCATGGCATTGATCCTCGGCATCGACCGCTTCATGTCGGAGTGTCGCGCCCTCACCAATCTCGTCGGCAACGCGGTTGCAACGGTCGTGGTCGCCCGGTGGGAAGGTGAGCTTGATACAAACAAGTTTGCACAGGCACTCAACGGCGGATTAACCGAAGATGAAGCGTTAGTCCCTGCAGAATAGCGAACCCTACAATGCATTTGAGGGAGGCGGGCTTAAACGGCCCGCCTTTCACTTGTTCGCCAATCTCTCGCGCCAATCGGCGGCATAGGCCAAAAATGCGCTATCGAGTGGCTCCACAACGACGCTCGAGTGCGAGACATTACATGTAGCACCGGCAAGGAGCGCAGCCCCAAGGCTCGTACCGGTCGAACCAGGAAGCGCAACGACTTCGCGATCCGTCAGCGATCTCAGCGCCGAAAGGTAGACACAATTACGGGAGAACGGACCTTCCACGATTGTTGCCCCCGAAGCGCCGATCAGGTCGAGGCAGGTTTGCGTCATCAAGGCCGCATAAAGCGAGGCGACGACATTGCGCGCCAATGGATCCGAGGGCTCGCCGTTCGGCCAATCTCCTTGGCGCTGCGGGAAGGGGCCAGAGCCGCGAACCACGCTCGGCAAGAGCATGAGCTTTGCTTCAACGACCTCCCGCACCATATCGCCATCTGGCGGATGCTTGTCGCCATTCGTCAAAATGTCGAACTCGCGTCCACCCATGAAGCGCGCGGACGGCACCGCATTGCCATAGGCATCGACATTGGCAAGCGTATCGCGGGCCGGATCGAGCCGATCCAAACGGCCGCCGACGGCAAATGACACCACCCATGTGCCGGTCGATACCACCGCGAAGGGCGATTTGCGGGTCATAAGATGCGGAAGCAGAGAGGCATTGGAATCGTGAATGCCACAATAAACGGGCAGGATTCTATCGACACCGATCTGGTCAGAAACCGCTGGCGACAGATCGCCGACTCGTTCGAAGGCCGAACGGATGGGCGCCATGCGATCGCGGATTTGCAACGCGTCTACGAGGCTCGAATAGACTTGCCTCTGCGGATCCCAAAGGTCCGTATGGCAGCCGAGCGACGTGACCTCGTTGGCGGCAATTCCCGTCAGGCGCCAGACCCAATATTGCGCATAGGTGAGGATCGTGCGGACCTTTGCGAATGCTTCCGGAAACTGCGTTTTCTGGAAGTGGATCTGCGCGCCAACATTGAGCCCACCGGACAGGAGCGGCGATCGCGTCTCGGCGAAAGGCGGGCGTATTTTGTTGTAGGCGGCACCAACGGTTTCGGGATAGGCATGTTCGTAGTCAATCACCGGCATCGCGAGCGCATCCTCGCCAAGAAGCGCGGCGGCCGCGCCGTGAGCGGTCACGGAAATCGCATCGATGCCCGGCTCCTTGGTCAGCTCTTTCAGCGAGCCGACAATGAAATTCCATAACATCTCTATGTCGTAGTGCGGGTAGGGGCCTTGCATTACGACACTATTGGCAACGCTGCGCGAGGCAATTTCTGTCCCCGTCGCCGCATCGACAATGACGACCTTTGCATTGGTTTTACCGATATCGAGAACGGCAATGTTATGGCGAGAGGTCATGGCATATGGAACAGGCAGACAAGGTCGCTCTGCACGGGCGAATTATCCGGATTCGTCGCCATGATATCAGCCATATGCGTCCACCATTTTTTCATCACGGGATGGTCGGGCAGATTTTGCATATGGTGATCCTGCCGACGCGTTAAAACGCCAAAGAGCGTGTTGGTCTCCCGGTCGAGATGAATTGAATAGTCGCCGACGCCGGCATCATGCAGAAGACTAACGAGTTCAGGCCAGATCGCATCGTGCCGCCTTCGATACTCGGCTTCCATGCCGGGATTGAGCGTCATCTTGAATGCATATTTCTCGACAGCGCTCATGCTGGTTTCCTGCCTCCAAACCGCCGGAAGATGATCGGCAGGGTGATTGTGGTGATGAGCAGCAGTCCAATGAAGATCGACATGACTATGCCCGGAACGTTGAGGAGACCGAGCCCGAACGTCACCAGACCCATGACGAAGGCGGCGATAACGACACCGCCGATCGTGCCCGAGCCGCCGAGGATGGAAACGCCGCCGAGAACGACCATGGTTACGATTTCGAGTTCCCAGCCTTGCGCTATCGATGGACGTGTCGAGCCGAGGCGCGACGTCAGGCATACGGAGGCTACACCCGCCATGAGGCCCGTCAGCAGGAACAGCGTGAATTTGATGCGCTCGACATGGATGCCGGAAAAGCGGGCTGCGAACTCATTGTTGCCGATGGCATAGATCCGGCGGCCGAAATTTGTGGCGTGTAGGAGCACGGCGAAAATCGCGGCGAGCACGACAAATAGAAGGAACTCGAACGAAATCACCCAGAACACATAGCCCTGTCCGAAATAGGCGAACGGGGCGGGATAGCCGCCATAGGCCTGGTCACCAAGTACGATATAGGCGATGCCGCGGAAGAGACTCATTGTGCCGATCGTAACGACGATGGATGGCAACCGCAGTCCTGCGACAAGGATGCCGTTGATGACGCCACAACCAAGGCCAACGCCAATGCCGATCAGAACTAGGCCGGGCGTGCCGACGCCGACCTGGGCAGCGGCGCCCATGGCTGTCGAGGCAAGTGCAATGATCGCCGCCACCGAGAGGTCGATTTCGCCCGAGATGATAAGAAGCGCCATGGCGAAGGCAACCATGGCTTTTTCGGTAAAGTTGAACGTCGCGTCGGAAAGGTTCCACGCGTTGAGGAAATAGGGTGAGGCAAAGGCGTTAGCGATGAAAATCAACACCGCGACCATAAAAAGTAGCGCTTCCCAGCTTGCGAAGAGACGGGTCGTCGATGTCCCGAGGCGATCGGGGATCCGCCGTTTTTCAGACACTGCGCTCATGCAACCTCTATCTCTTCTGATGCGCCACGGTCGCGCAGGATGATGCGGCCGCGGCGTCGCTCCTGGCGGGCGTTGAAGATAACCGCGGCAATGATGACGGATCCCGAGATCGCCATCTGCGCGAAGGGCGATATATCAATGACCGGCAACGCGTTCTTGATCACGCCGAGAAACAAGGCCCCCAGCACCGCGCCCGCGACAGTGCCGATACCGCCGAGGGTCGAGATACCCCCGATGACACAGGCCGCCACTGTATCAAGTTCGAATCCGGCAGCAATATCGACATAGGCAACCGCATAGCGCGATACCCAAAGATAGGCGCATAATCCCGCGAGAGTGCCTGAGATGACGAAGGCATTAAAACGCGTTCGCCCGACATCGATGCCTGCATATATCGCTGCGGTGGGGTTCCCGCCCGAAGCATAGATGGCACGGCCAAGAAACGTTCGCGACATGATGAGATACATGATCGCAACGATGATGATCGCGGTCCAGCCGAGAAGCGGCAAGCCGAGAAAGACTTGCCGCGGCGTCTGGAGGAAGGCTTCGGTCATCTGGTGTGCATTGACCCAGGCGCCGCCCGAAAGAACGAACGCCATGCCGCGATAAATCGTGAGCGTACCGAGCGTAACGACGATTGAGGGGATGCCGAGCTTCCAGACGAACAGGCCGTTGATTGCGCCGAGAACGGCCCCAATGCCAAGCGCTACAAGTGCGATTGCGGCAAGCGGCAAGTCGGGATGAGCAGCGTTCAGCATACCGACCGCCATGCCCGTAAACGCGACGTTGGCAGCGACGGAAAGGTCGATCGATTTCGTTAGTATCACCGTCATCTGGCCAAGCGCGAGAATGATCAGGATCGAGGTGTCGTTGAAGATATTGGCGAGGTTGGCGGGCCGCGCAAATCCGGGCGAACGCGTCGAAAAGGCCGCGAGGAGAACGGCAATGATTACCACCAGCAGCATTTCGCGATATTTGAACAGTTGTCTTATCATACTCACGCATTCCCGGTTGCAGCACGAACCAGCGTTTCGGCGGAGAGGTGGTTGCGGTCGTAAATGCCCGCCGAAAGCCCCTCGCGCATCACGAGGACCCGGTCGGACATGCCAAGGATCTCCGGCAGTTCCGACGAGACCATGATGATACTGAGGCCCTCAGCGGCAAGTTCGCTGATGAAGGCATGCACCGCAGCCTTCGACCCGATATCGATACCTTTGGTCGGCTCATCGAGGATCAGGATCTTGGGCTGCGTGGCGAGCCATTTACCGATGACGACCTTCTGCTGGTTGCCGCCGGAAAGCGTTCCGACAGGAACCGAAAGTGCGGCGGCGCGCAAGTCAAAGCGCTCGGCGTATTTCCGGGCAAGCGCAAACTCTTCCGCCGCGCGCAGAAACCCGGAGCGCGATGTGCGGGTCAGGGAAGGGAGCGAAATATTCTGGTAGATAGGCAGTTCAAGAACCGCGCCGTGGCGGCCACGCTCTTCTGGTACATAGACGATACCCGCCCTGATCGCCTCGCTTGGCGAACGGATGACAATTTCCTCGCCGTGAAGACGCAGCGTGCCAGCCGAGGGTTTGGTGACGCCGAATAGCGATTGGCAGACTTCGGATCGGCCGGCTCCGACAAGGCCATAGACGCCGAAAATCTCGCCTTTCCTCAGGGAGAACGTGATGTCGCGAAATTCCGTGGGATGCGTGTAATTTTCAACAGAGAGTACGGCTTCGCCCAGCGGAATTTCCACTTTGGGGAAGGCGTGCTCGATGGATCGCCCAACCATAAGCCGCACGATCTCGTCCTGGCCGGTTCCAGCGAGCACACCGCTGCCGACGGCTTTTCCGTCGCGGAACACCGCGTAATTATCGGCGATCTCGTAAACTTCATCGAACTTATGGCTGATGAAAAGGATAGCCTTGCCCTGTCGCTTCAGCCGCCCGACGATCTGAAAGAGGTCGTCGACCTCCTTGCGAGAAAGGGCCGCCGTCGGCTCGTCCATGATGACGATGCGTGCTTCGACGGAAAGCGCGCGTGCGATCGCCACGAGGTGGCGCTGCGCAATCGAAAGGTTCTTGAGGCGTGTGCGCGGATCGATGTTGCTTTCAAGTGAATGCAGGAGGGCGAGGGCCCGCGCATTGACGGCTTTCCAGTTCACGAAACCGAGCTTCGTCTTCGGCGCATGACCGAGGAAGATGTTTTCCGCTACCGACAACTCGTCGAAGAGCACCGTTTCCTGATGGATTGCCGTGACGCCGAAATCGATTGCGTCCTGCGCATTGGTGAAGCGGACGGCATTGCCGTCGACGCGGATCTCGCCTTCATCGCACTGGTAGATCCCTGTCAGAATTTTCACCAGCGTCGACTTGCCCGCACCATTCTCGCCAATCAGCGCCGTCACCTTGCCCGGATAGAGGGCGATATTGACGTCGTTGAGTGCCCTGACGCCGGGGAACGACTTCGAAATGCCGCGCATTTCGAGAAGCGGCGTCTCCAGATGTGTTTCTGAAATGGCAATCTGGTTCATCGATCGTTCCGAAGATGAAGGAATGCCCGGCAGGGTGCTCCCGGGCGGTCAGTATTTTCTCAATCAGAAGATCTTGGAGAACTGGTCGATGTTCGTCGCGTCGTAGACGAACGGGTCGGCCATCGCCGCTTCGCCATTGTCGCCAACCTTGATCTTGCCCATGCGGCCGGCTTCGATTTCGCTACCCGGTGCGCCATCCGTCTCGCCCTTGACCAGGCGATAGGCGATCTGCGTGGACGAATAACCGAGGTCAATCGGGTTCCAGATCGCGAACTCCTTGGTGACGCCGGATTTGATCGCACCGGCCATTTCCGAAGGCAGTCCAAGGCCGGTAACGTAAACATCACCAATCTTCTTAGCGTCAGCGACGGCCTGCGAGGCAGCAAGGACACCGACTGTTGTCGGCGCGACAATGACCTTCACGTTTGGCTGCGAGGTCAAAATGCCTTGCGCTTCGCGGTAGCTTTTGTCGGAAAGGTCATCGCCATAAACGGTGGTGACGAGGTTCAAACCCGGGAAGTTGGGCAGTTGCTTCTTCATCTCGGCAATCCAGGTGTTCTGGTTGGTCGAGGTGGTCGTTGCCGAAAGGATGGCGAAATCACCCTTGCCGTCCTTCAGATGGTTGGCAGCAAGCTGCAGGCACATCTTGCCGATCAGTTCATTGGACGACGGGTTGAGATGCATGATGCGGCCATCCTTGGCGACGGCGGAGTCCCATGAGATCACCTTGATACCGCGGGCCATGGCCTTCTTCAGCGCCGGCACGAGCGCATCGGGATCGTTGGCGGAAACAGCGATGGCGTTGACGTTCTGCGCGATCAAGGCATTGATCACCTCGATCTGGCCTTCGGCTGTCGTTGATGTCGGCCCGGTATAGATGACTTCGACGCCGCCAAGTTCCTTCGCCGCTTCCTGCGCCCCCTTATTGGCGGCTTCAAAGAAGCCGTTGCCGAGCGACTTGACGACGAGGCCGATCTTGACCGTGTCGGCAGCTTGGGCCTGTGATGCGAGCATGGCGACGGCGAATGCCGATCCCAGTATGAGTTTCTTCAATAGTTTCATTGTCTGTCCTCCCAGAGTTTGAACCATTAGATGGATCGAGACCGGTTCGGTCTTAGGCGACCGAAGCGGAATTTCGTGTCTTGTCCTGATTGATCTTGGCAACGATGAGCTGAATACCGGCATCCTCCACCATCTTGCGATCCGTGTCGCTGATGCCATCATCGGTGATGATGGTGGCGACGCGCTGCAACGGGCACAGGATCAAGCTCGAGCGTCGTGAAAACTTGGTGGAGTCGACGAGAAGCACCAGATCATCCGCCTGGTTGATCAGTTTCTGCTCGCCCTGAATGATCAGTGCATCGGACTCCATGACGCCGAACGGACCAACGCCTTGCGCACCCATGAACATGCGCTTGCCATAGAAATTGCGCGTTACGTCGTTGTCGAACGGCGACAATATGATGCTTTGCTCGCGATATATCGCGCCTCCCGGCACGATCACCGAACTCTTGGAGTTCTTAACGAGATGTTCGGCGATGGCGAAGGAGTTGGTCATGACCTGCAGGCGCCGCGTAGCGAGGAAATGCACCATCTGGAAGGTTGTCGTCCCGCCATTGATTATGATGGCGTCGCCCTCTTCGCACAGAGCCACGGCTTCGCGGGCGATGGCGCGCTTCTTGTCGGCATTCTCGGATTCGGAAACATGAAAATGCCGGCCGGCGAGTGGCGTCAGCTGCGGCGGATGGACGGCTTCAGCGCCACCGCGCACACGGCGAAGCTTCCCCTTAACGTGAAGGGACGCAATGTCACGACGGATCGTTGCTTCCGACGCTTCGGTCAGGTCGGCAATATCCTGGATGGTGATGACCGGTTTCTCCTGAACTGCGCTCAGGATGATGCGGTGGCGCTCACGCTCGTGCATTCCTCGTCTCCTCTTATGGCAATTTATTGCGCAAGTTTGTGATCAGTGTCAATCAACTTCAATCAAACAATTACATATTGCAGTGCACAATAGCGCATTTATGATCGGATTTGACTGTTTCTGATTGACATTAAAGCCTGTTCTGCTCCATAGCTAAGGTAAATCGCAGCGGCTGGCGACTACGCTCGGGCCTGCAATTGACCAATCGGGAGGCGAATATGGCAGACAAGGTCCAACTTCTGGAAAACCGTTGGGATGATCAGAAAGCGGCCGGTCTCGATGAACCGGGCAAGCTTCTCTATCGCTCCAACCTGCTCGGCGCCGACAAGCGGATCACCAATTATGGCGGGGGTAATACATCGGCAAAAGTCAGCGAAACCGATCCGCTGACGGGCAGGTCGGTTGAAGTCCTATGGGTCAAGGGATCTGGAGGGGATGTCGGGACGATCAAGCTCGATGGCTTTGCCACCCTCTATATGGAAAAACTCGAATCGCTCAAGTCGATCTACAAGGGCATCGAGGACGAAGACCGCATGGTAGGGTTCCTGCCGCATTGCACATTCAACCTGAACAGCCGCGCAGCATCCATCGATACGCCCCTGCATGGTTTCGTGCCGTTCAAACATGTCGATCATATGCATCCCGATGCGATCATCGCCATTGCCGCTTCGAAAAACTCGCGCGAACTTACTCAGGAAGTTTTCGGAGATGAGATCGGCTGGTTGCCCTGGCGCCGCCCCGGCTTCCAGCTTGGACTCGACCTCGGCGCCTACGTTGCCGCCCATCCGGATTCCAAGGGCGTTGTGCTCGAAAGTCATGGGCTCTTTACCTGGGCCAATGACGCAAAAGAGTGCTACGAACTCACGCTTGATATTATCAACAAGGCCATTGTCTGGTTCGACGCGAAGACGGCCGAACGGCCGGCTTTTGGCGGCGAGGCCGTCGACAGTCTCGACGCTCAAGCGCGACGCGGCATCGCCGCGCGCTTGATGCCCGAAATCCGCGGCAAAATCGGCGCTTCGGAACGCAAGCTCGGCCATTTTGCCGATCAGCCCGGTGTCCTTGAATTCGTCAATTCGCAGAATCTGCGCCCCCTCGCGGCGCTAGGAACCAGTTGCCCGGACCATTTCCTTCGCACGAAAATCCGCCCGCTGGTTCTCGATTTCGACCCTGCGAATCCGGATGTTGACGCGATTCTAGCGTCACTTGACCAGGCGCTCGAAAACTATCGCACGGATTATGCGCGCTACTACAATGCCTGCAAGCACGCGAATTCGCCCGCCATGCGCGACCCCAACCCGGTCATCTTCCTCATCCCCGGCGTCGGCATGCTTTCCTTCGCCAAGGACAAGGCGACCGCGCGGATCGCGGGCGAGTTCTATGTCAACGCGATCAATGTTATGCGGGGGGCCTCGTCTGTTTCCGAATATCAAGGACTTTCCGAACAGGAGGCGTTCGACATCGAATATTGGCTGCTCGAGGAAGCAAAACTGCAGCGCATGCCGAAGCCGAAGCCGCTCGCGGGACGCGTCGCCTTCGTCACTGGCGGTGCCGGTGGCATCGGACGTGCGACCGCCGAACGCCTGCTCGGGGAGGGCGCCTGCGTCGTCCTTGCCGATATCGACCTGGAGGCTTTGAAGCTCGCGCATGAGGATTTCGCCAAACGCTATTCGGCAGATGCCGTGCGAAGCGTGCCCTTGAATGTCACGGATGAAGCCGGTGTCACAGCCAGCTATGCCGAAGCATCGGTGGAATTCGGTGGTGTCGACATTCTGGTCTCAAATGCCGGCATCGCCTCATCGGCACCGATTGAGACTACTGAGCTTTCAATGTGGAATCGCAATATCGATATCCTGGCGACCGGGTATTTCCTCGTCTCGCGCGAGGCCTTCCGCCTGTTTCGCCGTCAGAAACTCGGCGGAAACGTGGTTTTCGTCGCATCCAAGAATGGGCTCGCCGCATCGCCGAACGCCAGCGCCTACTGCGCCGCAAAGGCTGCCGAGATCCATCTTGCGCGCTGCCTGGCGCTTGAGGGCGCAGAGGCCGGGATCCGTGTCAATACGGTTAATCCCGACGCCGTATTGCGGGGATCGAAAATCTGGAATGGCGAGTGGCGCGAACAACGGGCCGCCTCCTCCAATCTGCAGGTGGACGAACTCGAAGAGCACTATCGCAAGCGGTCGCTGTTGAAACTCAATGTACTGCCGGAAGATATTGCTGAAGTCGTATATTTCCTGGCTTCGGATGCGTCAGCCAAATCGACAGGCAACATCATCAATGTCGATGCGGGCAATGCCCAGAGCTTTACGCGCTAAGACCGTCTCGGGAGGACATCATGGCTGAACAGCATATTTCCGGCGAATTTATCGGATTCGAAAACGACCGGTTGCTTACCGCACACAGCAGCGACTATGAGGCGCTGGGCGCCCATCTTGCACGACGCAATATCGATATCGATGCGATCACGAAAAAGGTCGCCGGGTTCTTCGTCGCCGTGCCGTCCTGGGGCGTTGGAACAGGGGGCACGCGTTTTGCCCGCTTTCCAGGCCAAGGCGAGCCGCGAGGGATCTTCGACAAGCTCGATGATTGCGCGGTTATTCAGCAGCTGACGCGGGCGACCCCGAACGTCTCGCTACACATCCCGTGGGACAAGGCTGACCCGAAAGAGCTCAAGGCGCATGCGGATGCCCTCGGCCTGGGCTTCGATGCGATGAACTCCAACACGTTCTCCGATACGCCAGATCAGTTGTATTCGTACAAGTACGGCTCTCTCAGCCATGTCGACGCCGCGACCCGCGCTCAAGCCGTCGAGCACAATATCGAGTGCATCGAAATCGGCAATGCCATTGGCTCGAAGGCGCTCACCGTCTGGATTGGCGACGGGTCGAATTTCCCGGGCCAGACCAACTTCGCGCAATCTTTCGAGCGCTATCTCGCGGCCATGCAGGATATCTATAAGGCGTTGCCGGACGATTGGCGCATCTTTTCCGAACACAAGATGTACGAGCCCGCCTTCTATTCAACGGTCGTACAGGATTGGGGCACCAACTATCTCATCGCCCAGACGCTCGGCCCAAAGGCATTTTGCCTTGTCGATCTTGGCCACCACGCGCCGAACACCAATATCGAGATGATCGTCTCCCGCCTGATCCAGTTCAAGAAGCTCGGCGGCTTTCACTTCAACGATTCCAAATATGGCGATGACGACCTCGACGCTGGATCGATTGATCCCTATCGCCTTTTCCTCGTTTTCAACGAACTCGTCGACGCCGACCACCGCGGTGTGAAAGATTTCCACCCGGCCCACATGATCGACCAGTCGCACAATGTGACTGATCCTATCGAGAGTTTGATTTCGAGCGCCAATGAGATTCGCCGCGCCTATGCGCAGGCGCTGCTTGTCGATCGAGGCGCACTCTCAGGCTATCAGGAAGAAAACGATGCATTGATGGCTTCCGACGCACTCAAGCGGGCGTATCGCACCGACGTCGAGCCAATTCTCGCAGAGGCGCGCCGCCATGCGGGAGGCGCGATCGATCCGATCGCAGCTTATCGCAATAGCGGTTATCGCCTATTCGTGAGCGACAAGCGCCCTGCCAGCGTCGGCGGCAGCGGCGGCATCGTCTAGGCAAATTACCCCCTCCAACATGAAAGCAGCGCCATCGTGCGCTGCTTTTTCCTTTTTTGAATTGACAGCCTTCTACACATTTGGTCTTATTCTACTATAAAGCATTATAATCCATTATAGTGGAATACAAAGGGAACTGTCATGAAGTCATTAAAGCTAGCGCTCTTTCTTGGTTCAGCACTCGTTGCTGTAAGTCCTGCCGCTTTCGCCCAGTCCAAGGGCGGTGTCATCAATGTCGCGACCATTGGCGAACCGCCGACACTCGATGCGATGGCCTCGACTGCCGACCTTGTCGGCATCGTGTCGCAGCATATCTTTGAAACGCTTTATACCTTCGACAAGAGCTGGAATATTACCCCGCTTCTTGCAGCGAGCCTCCCCGAGATTTCGCCGGACGGTAAGGTCTACACCATCAAATTGCGCCCGGGCGTGAAGTTCCACGACGGCACCGATATGGATTCAGCCGATGTCGTCGCCTCGCTGCAGCGCTGGACGCAGATCGCCTCGCGCGGCAAGCAGACCGCATCGATGATCACCTCGATCGAGGCGGTCGATCCGGCAACGGTCAAGATCACGCTCAATATGCCGTACGCGCCACTGGTCTCGCTTCTCGCATTCAACAACGCCGCTGCAATCATCCTCCCGAGCGAAAAGCAGCAGAACCCGATGACCGAACCGGTGGGCACCGGCCCCTATATGCTTAAAGAGCGCAAGGCCGACCAATATATCCAGTTGACCCGCTTTGACGCCTACAAGTCGCCTGAAGGTGACGAAAACGGCTATGGCGGTGCGCGGCACCAATATCTCGATGAAATTCGTTTCGTCCCCGTGCCCGACGCCAACACGCGTGTGCAGGGAGCACTTTCGGGCCAGTTCGACTATGTCGACAGTCTGCCGGTCGAATCCTACGAACAGCTGAAAGGGCAGACGACAACCGAGGCAGTTCTCTTGAAGCCCTTCGGCTGGCCTGTATTCGTCATGAATACCAGCCAGGGCATTACCAAGAACCAGGATTTGCGCCTTGCCATACGCGACGCGCTCAGCGAGGAAGACATGCTTGCCGCGGCATTCGGCAGCACGGACTTCTACGCGCTGAACCCTTCGATGTATCCGGACGGCTATAGCTGGAAAACGGAGGCCGGAACCGAAGGCGCCTATAACGTCGCCGACCCGGAAAAGGCTGCCGAGGAGATGAAGAAGGCGGGGTACAATGGCGAACCTCTGCGCATTCTGACTAGTCGGCAATACGAGTTCCACTACAAGATGGCACAAGTCGCTGCAGAATATCTCAAGGCCGCCGGTTTTACGGTCGATCTTCAGGTCGTCGATTGGGCGACACTCACA
Source organism: Phyllobacterium sp. (assembly GCF_037994425.1). Lineage (NCBI taxonomy): Bacteria > Pseudomonadati > Pseudomonadota > Alphaproteobacteria > Hyphomicrobiales > Phyllobacteriaceae > Phyllobacterium > Phyllobacterium sp. Next base: position 15,202 of record NZ_JBBNAM010000220.1, on the reverse strand, counting down.
CAGCGCCGTGCCGATCCCAAGCTCTGGGATATCTATATCAGTCACAGTCCGTTCCTGCCTGAGCCGGCGCTGATCGGCGCCATGTCGACGAGCGCTCCCGGCAATTGGGATACGCCGGCGCGCAAGGCGGCCGTCGACGCTTTCAACTCGGAAGTTGATCCGCAGAAGCGCATCGCATTGTGGGCAGACGTTCAGAAGGTGATTTACGCTGAGGTACCAATCATCAAGATCGGTGATTTCAATGCGCTATCCGCAAAATCACCGAAGCTCGAAGGCTTCACACCTGCGCCGTGGCCGTACTTCTGGAACGTGTCGCTCAAGCAGTAGTGCTTTGTCGGGTGCGGACGGCAAGCCGCCGTCCGCACCCGGTAGCGCAGTTCTCGTGCACATGGGATCGATCGGCCACAAATGCTACGTTACATAATTCAACGCTTTATCGGCATGATTGTCGTGATGTTTCTGGTGGTGACGATCGTCTTCGTCATCGTCCGCGTCACGCCGGGTGATCCAGCCGCCGTCATGCTCGGACCGGAAGCGACCGCCGCCGACATTGCGGAACTGCGCCAGCGCCTCGGGCTCGACCAGTCGATACCGGTTCAATACGTGTACTTCCTCGGCAATCTTTTGAAGGGCGATCTCGGTCAGTCGATCTTTCTCAATCAGCCGGTGCTGCAGGCGCTCGCGCAACGCGCCGAGCCTACCTTCTTCCTGACCGTTTTCTCGTTGCTCATCGCCAGCGTGATCGCCATACCCATCGGGGTTTATGCGGCCTACAGGCGGGCGTCGCTGTTCGATCAGGCCGCGACTGCGCTCGCCATGCTCGCCGCAAGCATCCCGAGCTTCTGGCTCGGCCTCATACTGATGCAGATATTCGCCGTGCGGTTTGGGTTGTTTCCGGTTTCCGGCTATGGCGGCCCGGGCACGTCCCTCGCCGAACGGCTTTCCTATCTGGTTCTACCCGCTTTTGCGCTCGGCATCGTATCCTCGGCGCTGATTATGCGCTTCACCCGCGCCTCGATGCTCGACGTCCTTGGCGACGACTATATTCGAACTGCCCGCGCCAAGGGCGTCGGCGAAGGCAGCGTCGTTCTGAAACACGCTTTCAAGAATGCGCTCATTCCGATCCTCACCGTGATCGGCCTGACCGCCGCCGTGCTGATCTCTGGCGCCGTCGTGACCGAAACCGTCTTTGGCCTTCCCGGTGTCGGTAGCCTTGTCGTCTCGGCGGTTCTTCGGCGCGACTATCCGGTGATCCAGGGAGCACTCCTGATCATCGCAGCGCTCTATGTCCTCATCAATTTCGCCATCGACATGCTCTATCTCGTCGTTGATCCAAGGGTGCGCTACTGATGACCGAAATCGTATCCCCTGCTCCCGTCAGCGAGAGCTCCAAGTTCTTCCGCATTCTGATCCGGCGAAAGACCGTTCTGTTCGGAATGATCGTCCTTGCCATTTTCGTGGTGCTCGCCGTCTTCGCGCCGTTGATCACGCCGTTTTCGCCAAGCAAACTTTCAATCGTCAATCGGTTGAAACCGCCGGACACGAAATTTCTCTTCGGCACCGATGAATTCGGACGCGACGTCTTCTCGCGTACAATCTATTCGGCGCGATTGTCACTGCTTGTGGGTTTTGCGGTGGTCGTGCTCGCCTCGATCATCGGCGTTACCCTCGGACTGCTTGCCGGCTTCTTCCAGAAGCTTGATGCACCGATTACGCGCCTCATCGATGCGATGATGGCATTTCCGGATATCCTGCTTGCCATCGCGCTCGTTGCTGCGCTGGGGCCTTCGCTTACGACCGTTATCGTCGCATTGAGCATCGTCTATGCGCCGCGGCTTGCCCGCATCGTGCGCGCCTCGACTTTGGTCATTCGTGAATTGCCCTATGTGGAAGCGGCGACATCGCTCGGCATTTCCACGCGCCACATCATGACGCGGCACGTGCTGCGCAACCTGCTTTCCCCCATTCTGGTGCAAGGGACCTTCCTTTTTGCCAACGCCATGCTCGCCGAAGCCGGATTGTCATTCCTCGGTCTCGGTGTCAGTCCTGAAGTACCGACCTGGGGAACGATGATCGCATCGGGCCGCCAGTATATCGGCAAGGCCGACTGGATGACCCTCTTTCCCGGTATCGCGATCGTGCTCGCCGTCCTCTCGCTGCAAATGGTCGGCGACGGCTTCCGCGATCTTCTGGACCCCCGCCTCAGAAAGGATCTTTGATCATGTCTGCCTCTCCTGCAACCGATGGTCGCCTGCTCTTGACCAATGTAAAGCCGGTTGCCTTTGGACCCGGTACGCCGACGACCAATATCGATGTTCTCGTCGATGCCGATGGAACGATTGCGGCTTTCGGTCCCTCGCTGAACGTCCCGCAAGACGTACACCGCCTCGATGGGAACGGCGCCTGGATTTCGCCGGGCTGGGTGGATCTGCATACGCATATCTGGCATGGCGGAACCGATATTTCCGTGCGTCCGCAAGTTTGTGGCGCCGAGCGCGGTGTAACTACGATTGTCGACGCAGGTTCAGCTGGGGAAGCCAACTTTCACGGCTTCCGCGAATATATCATCGACCCGGCGCGCGAACGCATCAAGGCTTTCCTCAATCTTGGCTCCATTGGCCTTGTCGCTTGCAACCGGGTGAGCGAACTCAGCGATATCCGATCGATCGACATCGACCGCACTGTCGCCTGCGTCAACGAAAACCCTGACCACATTGTCGGCCTCAAGGTTCGCGCCAGTCATGTGATCACTGGCTCGTGGGGTGTTACCCCTGTCAAGGTCGGCAAGAAGATCGCCAAGATTCTCAAGATTCCAATGATGGTGCATGTGGGCGAACCGCCAGCGCTCTACGATGAAGTCCTCGAGATCCTCGGTCCAGGCGACATCATCACCCATTGCTTTAACGGCAAGGTCGGCAGCAGCATCATCGAAGACGAGGATCTCTTCGAACTAGCTGCGCGCTGCGCCGGGGAGGGCATCCGCCTCGACATTGGCCATGGCGGCGCATCCTTCTCGTTCCGCGTCGCCGAAGTCGCCATCAAACGGGGACTTCTGCCATTCTCGATCTCGACGGATATCCACCTGCGCAGCCTCAACTTCGCCGTCTGGGATCTTGCAACAACAATGTCCAAGCTTTTGAACGTCGGCATGCCATTCGACAAGGTCGTTGAGGCCGTGACCCTCTCGCCTGCTTCGGCTATCGGGCTGCCTACCGAAAACCTCCTTTCCGTCGGCACACGCGCTGATTTCACGATCTTCGAAGTCGACGATGCCGACCTGACCGTTATCGACTCCATGGGTTACGAAGCAAGGCTCGAGAAACTTTTCGAACCGCTTTGGGCGGTGCTTGGCAACGAGTTGGTCAAGGCAGGTCGCTACCAGCCTGTAAAGCCCGAAACATCCGGTGCGATTGCGCCTTATTCATACCGCTGAGGAACACGTCTTGAGTACCATATCCAGCCCGGCGGTCAGTGCCGGCAATTCACCTTATGATCGTTTAAAGGCGCTTGGGCTGACTTTGCCGCCGGCGCCAAGCCCTATCGCCAATTTCGTCACCCATATCCAGGAGGGGAACATGCTTTACCTGTCGGGGCAGGGGCCGCGCGAAGATGACGGATATCTGCACACCGGCAAGGTCGGCGGCAACGTTTCGGTCGAGGAGGCATATAAACACGCACGCCTCACCGGCATCAACCTTCTTGCTGTTATGCAGTCGGCGCTGGGCGATCTCGGCCGGGTGAAGCAAGTCGTCAAGCTGCTTGGCATGGTCAATGCCGTACCCGATTTTGCCGATCATCCCTCGGTCATAAATGGCTGCTCCGACCTTTTCATCGACGTCTTCGGCGAAGCGGGTAACCACGCGCGTTCGGCAGTGGGCTTCGGCTCGCTCCCAGGCAATATCACCGTCGAGATCGAAGCGATCATCGCACTCAAAAACTGAAAGCCCGGATCTACGAATGACTGCGCCAGCCCATGACCGTTTCGATCCGCTCAGCCGAGGCCTTCACCTCGTCGGTGTAGCGTTCGGGGTTGTCGCTGATCTTCTGTTCCGGGAGAACGATCGAAATCGTGGCGATGCAGGCACCTTTGTCGTCACAAATTGGCGCAGCAACGCAGGCAACGGCATAGTCGGATTCGCCGGCCTGGATGGATATGCGCGCATCGAGCGCCTGCTTGGCCGAGGCGGACAGCATAGCCGGGTCGATGACGGCGCGGCCCGTCGGCGAGGACTTGGCGCAATGTTCGAAAAGATCGAGGCGTTCAACCTCCGGCAGATGCCCAACGAGGAGGCGGCCCGACGCCGTCCAGTTGAGAGGGACGCGCGTACCGACGCGAGAGGTCACCTGGAAATGCCCGGGCCCGTCCGCCATGGCAAGTACCATCATATGATCACCGTCGCGGCCGCAGACCTGAACCGTCTCACCGGAAATTCGGCTGAGATTATGCATTTCATGATTGGCGACGTTGAGAAAATCCAGCGAGCGCGCATAGGCGAGGCCGTAATGATAAAGCCGGGCGCCAAGCCAGACCGAACTGTCGCTGTTACGCGTCAGCATGTTCTTTCCGACGAGGTCATCGACGATCACATAGACGGTGGAGAGTGGCGCTCCGATCGCCTTGGCGATCGCATAGACCCCGGCGGGGCTGCCGGTCTCGTAAAGGTAGTCAATGACTTGCAAGGCCCGGTCAATGCCGCTTACGCGGGAGCGGCGCGCCTGAGTACTTTCAGTCTTGGCGAGGCCGCCGGTGGTCTCCATGTCTGATGTCTTTGCGTCCACGCCACACTCCGCGCCGTTCGAGTCATTCGACACACCTTATTACATTATAAAGGTATAGCTGCCAAGCAAATGGAATACTTGTTGGCCAGCAACCCAAGGAGAACACCATGACAGATCTACAACCATCACCCGATAGACGCGAATCCCTCGGGTTGCGCCGCGTCGTCAACGTTTCCGGCACGATGACCTCGCTTGGCGCTTCGATCGCGGTTCCGGAGGCGATCGCAGCCATGGGCTCAATACTGCCTCAATTCGTCGAAATCAACGACCTTCACCGCAAGGCTAGCCCGGTGATCACTCGTCTGACCGGCGGGGAGGCGGGTTTCGTCACTGCATCGTGTTCCGCCGGCATTACCCTTGCTGTTGCCGCTACGATGACGGGATCGGACCTTGCCGCCATCGAGCGGCTTCCTGATACAACCGGACTCAAGAACGAGGTCATCATTCAGACCGGCCATGTCGTGAGCTACGGGGCTCCGGTCGACCAGGCGATCAAACTTGCCGGCGCCAAGGCGGTAATTGTCGGGCAGGCTACCTCCTGCTACCCCTATCACATCGAGGGAGCGATCAATGACCGTACGGCCGCAGCTGTCTTCGTCGTCTCTCACCATACCGTCCAGTATGGCCTTGTCGCGTTGAAGAAATATGCCGAAATATGCCATGCGCGCGGCGTGCCGGTTATTGTCGATGCCGCATCCGAATATGACCTCAAGATCTTCCTTGCCCATGGTGCCGACATCGCGCTCTATTCCTCGCACAAGTTTCTTGGCGGTCCAACCGGCGGCATTGTTGCCGGACGCAAGGACCTTGTCCGCAATGCCTTCCTGCAGAATATGGGCGTCGGGCGGGGCATGAAACTTGGCAAGGAAAGCATCCTCGGCACCATCGCCGCGCTCGAAGCCTGGGAGAAGCGCGACCACGCGGGGATTCGCGAAAAGGAAACGGGTTACCTCAATCTTTGGAAGCAGACATTGACCGGGAAGCCGGGCGTTACGGCCGAGATCGAAGCAGATCCTACGCATAATCCGCTAGACCGGCTGCGCGTTACGATCGATCCGCGCGATGCGCATATCACCGCCTGGGATTTCGCCGACGCCCTGGCAAAAGGCGAGAGGCCGATCATCGTTCGCGATCACGAAGCCGAGCACGGATATTTCTATATGGATCCGTGCAACCTGCACCCGGGCGAGGAGAAGATCGTCGCACGCCGCCTCGAGGAGGAACTCGGGAAAGCAAGAGCTTCCAACGAGATCATCGCAACGCCATTCGAGGAGCGATACGCGCGCCGTATCGCTGGCCTCATGCGCTGGCCGGATTGATTGGTTGAGAGGAGAGACCATGGAAAAGCCTGTCGCCCCCGTCCTGTCCGTTTCCAACCTGACCACGTCATTTCTCGGCGATGGTCAATGGCGACCCGTAGTACGCAACGTCTCGTTCGATGTTGCGCCAGGCGAGACGGTGGCGATCGTCGGCGAATCCGGATCGGGAAAGAGCGTCACGTCGCTGTCGATCATGCGTCTTCTGCAAAAGGACAAGAGCCGCATTGAAGGCAGGATCATGCTGGGCGGCAAGGACATTCTCGCCTTGCCAGAAAAGCAGATGCGAGCAGTACGTGGCAATGACGTCGCCATGATCTTCCAGGAACCGATGACCAGCCTCAACCCACTTTTTACGGTCGGACGCCAGATTAGCGAGGCCTTGTTGTGTCACCACAATATCTCGCGCGCAGAGGCCAAGGCGGAAGCAATCCGCCTGCTCGAGAAGGTTCGCATCCCGGCGGCGCGGTCACGATTCAATGAATACCCGCACCGCTTCTCTGGCGGTATGCGCCAGCGTGTCATGATTGCGATGGCTCTGGCGAGCAAGCCGAAGCTGCTGATTGCCGACGAGCCGACGACGGCGCTCGACGTGACGATCCAGGGCCAGATCCTCGATCTCGTCAAACTCCTGCAGGAGGAGGAGGGCACTTCCGTCCTCTTTATAACCCACGATATGGGCGTCGTTGCGGAAATCGCCGACCGCACCGTTGTCATGTATAATGGCGAGGCGGTCGAGACCGGCAGCACGGACGACATTTTCGCCAACCCCCAGCATCCCTATACGCGTTCACTCCTGTCGGCGGTCCCGGTGCTCGGTTCGATGAAGGGGCATGTGCGGCCATTGCGCTTTCCGGTCGTAGACCGCGCGACGGGCACATCCGACACGCCGGTCGAGGCCGCGGATACCGTACAAGCCGACAAGCCGCCGCTGCTTAAGGTTCGCAACCTCACCACACGCTTCAACATTCACTCCGGCATGTTCGGTCAGTTGGAGGGGCGCGTCCATGCGGTTGAAAATCTCTCCTTCACCTTGCAACCCGGAGAAACCCTCTCGCTAGTCGGCGAGTCGGGCTGCGGCAAGTCGACCACCGGCCGTTCGATTATGAGGCTTGTGCAGCCGCAAAGCGGGGAAGTGCTGCTGAACGGCCAAGATGTTCTCGGCATGGACAAGAAGCGAATGCGCGACATGCGCCGCACCATGCAGATGATCTTCCAAGATCCCTTCGCCAGCCTCAATCCGCGCATGACGGTTGGAGCCGCCATCGCCGAGCCCTATCTCGAGCACAAGCTCGGGACCCGAGAGCAGGCACGCGAACGCGTTGCCAATCTCCTTGAACGAGTCGGGCTCAAGGCAGACATGGCCGGACGCTACCCCCACGAGTTTTCCGGCGGCCAGCGCCAGCGCGTGTGCATCGCCCGCGCATTGGCGCTCGATCCAAAGCTCATTGTTGCGGACGAGTCCGTATCCGCCCTCGACGTTTCGATCAAGGCGCAGGTCATCAACCTGCTCCTTGACCTCCAGGCCAGCCTCAACCTTGCCTATCTGTTCATCTCGCATGATATCGCAGTGGTCGAACGGGTCAGCCACCGCATCGCCGTCATGTATCTCGGGGAAATCGTGGAGATCGGTCCGCGCGCAGCCATTTTCGAAAACCCGCAGCACCCTTACACGAAGAAGCTGATCTCTGCGGTTCCAGTCCCCGACCCTTCACGGCGTGGTGACAGGCGGCCGGTTTCCAACGACGAGATCAAGAGCCCAGTGCGCGCTCCCGACTTCGTCGTTCCGCTGCGCCAATACGCGGAAGTCTCAAGCGGCCATCTGGTGCAGATGTAGAGTTTGAAGCCGCGGCGCCGCGGCTGCCAGCCCCCAGTTCACTTCGCCTTCTTCGACCCGACGAGTTCATCCCACTTGCGAAACGCCATGACCATCTGATCGGGTTTGAGCGGCAGTTCGATCGGATTGTTGGCGATCAGGTCGGCATATTCGGGCCGTCCGAACTCCTTGATGACGTCCTGGCTGTGCTGTGGGGCCATGCTGATCGGCACGTTCTTTACCGCTGGACCCGGATAGAGATAACCCTCATCATAGGCATAGGCCTGCGCCTTCGGGGTGAGCAGGAAGGCCATCAGATCGAGTACCACTGCGACCTTGTCATTGGCGATGCCGTTTGGCATGCACATGAAGAACGCATCCGACACCCAATGGAAGCCCTTAAGCGTGCCGATCTTCGCCGTCTCGGGCACGATGCCGAGCGCGCGCGGATTGATGTCCCAGCCGGTCGTGCTGATGATGATGTCGCGCGACCCTTCGCCGAATTCCTTCATCGTCGCGCCCGTGCCCGCCGGGTAATAGTCGATATACTGGCCGATTTCGGCGAGATAGGCCCATGTCTTGTCCCAGCCATTAACCGGATCGCGCGGATCCTTGTCGCCGAGCAGATAGGGCAGGCCCATCATGAAGGTTCGGCCGGGTCCGGAATTCGTCGGGCGTGCATACATGAAACGGCCGGGATTGGCCTTTGCATAGGCAAGTAGTTCTTCGGCGGTTGTAGGCACCTGTTTTACGCGGTCCGGGTCATATTCGATCAAAGGGCCGGAGGGGTAGTAGTTGACAACGACCCCAAAGCCGTCACCCTGCGCCTTGTGCAGCGCAAGTGCCGCGGGCTCGTAGTTTTCCTCGAGACCGGAAAACTTATCGGCGAAATCGGGCAGAATTTTCATCCAGGTTTCATTGACGAGACCCGCCGCCAGCCCATCGCTGCCCGTGAGCACAATATCGATGTCGACGCTTTTTGCCGCCTGCTGCGCCTTCAGCTTGCCGGCAAGTTCGGTTACCGGCGCCTTCGTGAAGATGATGCGTGATGCACGTTCCGGATAGGTTTTCGCATATTCCTCGAAGGCGGGCTGCATCAGAGCAAGAGCGCCGCCGACATCCATTACCGTAATAAGAACCGAGGCTGCCGGGAGAGCGGGAGCGGCCGCCCGTGCAATTGTCATGCCTCCCATTGCGGAAGCAGTAATACCACCGAGCACCGTTCGGCGATTAATGCGAATCAAGTCATTTGCCATGTGAGTTCCCTTTTTATCGCGTTTCAATTGAAAGTCCGCTCTTTATTGCCGAGCCGGATACGCTTTAGCGCCATCGTGTCCGACCATTCGATTTCAGCTTCAGGCAAGGCGATACTGCGCGCGCGCAATACCGGCTCAAGCACATCGAGAAGCCGCGTCGATGCCATCTGGACAGCCTGCTCGAACGTGGCAATTCTCCAGTGGACAAGGTTGCGGATGGCGTCATCGAGGCGAAGCGCCGAGCCGGCGAGCCCCTTGAGGCCCGGCAGTCCAACGCTGCCGTCGGCCGAGCGATGGATGCGCATGCCGGCGAAGTCATAGTCGCCCGGCCTGGCAGCGGCAGCGGCTGTCGCGTCAGTAACCAACGCCGACCGCTCGAACCCCTTGGCGCGGATGAGCGCTTTCAACGCAGGCGGCGGAAGATGAATGCCATCGGCAATGAATGTGGCCAGCAGTCGATCTTCTGCGAGCTGCGCAAAGAGCGGATTGGCAAGCTTCGGCAGAACCTGCGGAAGGCCGTTGCCGAGATGGGTGGATAGCTGGGCTCCGGCGGCGACAGCCTTGCCCACGCCCGCAAAGTCGATCGAAGAGTGGCCTATCGATACGAGCCGGTCCTGCGTAACCATTGCCTTTATGAAATCAAGTCCGCCCTCTACTTCCGGCGCCAGAGTGATGAGCAATATGGGGCGTGTAAGCACTTTTTCGAGGCTGAGGACAAGGCCGGGATCTGCTGCTGTCATGGCGCTTGCCGGATGGCAACCGGAATATCCGGACATGGGATTCAGAAACGGGCCTTCGAGATGATAGCCGGGACACATCAGAGGCCCAAGGCGGCTTCCAGCAATGCTATGGTCGAGAGCGGCGAAGCGGGCTTCGAGTTCAGTCGGCGTTGCCGTGATGATCGTCGGCAGACAGGTGGTGACGCCGCTCGCCAGCATGGCTTCGAGCGCATCGTCCAGCGCTTCGGGAGTAAGCCCGGCGTCATTGAAATCGACGCCGGCAAAGCCGTTGACCTGAATGTCGACCAGGCCGGGCGTAATCATGCGAGCAGCGATGCCGATGATGGATCGAGCAAAAGCACTGTTTGAGGGTGCTCCTGTACGATTGACGCGGGATGGCGCGGATCAACGCTCCCTTCGACCGCATACTTCACCGCCTGCGCCTTGCGTGCATCAGGCACCGACAGGATGATGAGCTTGCTCTTCATGATCTGGCGGATGCTCATGGAAATCGCCTGTTTGGGAACCGCTGCGAGGTCCGGAAACCACCCTTCGCCCAGTTGCTGCCTGCGGCAAGCCTCGTCGAGGGTAACGACGATGTAAGACTCTTCGGTTTCGAAATCAGCCGGCGGGTCATTGAACGCAAGATGGCAATTTTCACCAATGCCGGCGAAGCATACGTCGATGTCGTGCTCACGGATCACCCGGCTGAGCCGGTCCGCTTCCGATTGTGCATCGGTCTCGGCATTGATCGGATAGAATTTCACCTTACCGCCAAGCGGTTCGACGAAGCGTTCGAACAGATATTTCCGGAAACTTGCGGGATGGTCGATGTCCATGCCGACATATTCATCGAGGTGAAAGGCGGTCACTTTCGACCAGTCTATATCCCTGACGGCTACAAGACTACGCAGAAATTCGAACTGGCTTGCTCCCGTTGCAACAATGATTGAGGCCTTGCCCTTCTCCGCAATGGCGCGGCGAATGGCCGATGCGCCAAGATCGGCCGCTGCGGCGCCGAGCGCCTCTTTGTCGTTCAGAATGCGTATATCCACCATCAAATTTCCGTTCATCTGCTTGTGCTTTACGAGCTCGCGGGCAATGTAAACACGGCCACCCCAGACACGGCAAGCATTTTCGAATAATATTATTCAAAAATAAGGACCAGGTTTTTCGGTATGCTTCTGACGATTGACGAGACCCGCTATGACGATGCCCATCAGCGCGACTGCGCCAGAGTCGCTGCCCTCCTTTCCGATGGAGAATCGCACTCGCGCCCGCATGTCGGCGAGGCTCTGCAGATGACGTCGACGACAACATCGCGCGTCGTTGCAGATCTCATGGAACGCGGGCTCGTCATAGGGGAGGCCGGAGAGAAAAGCGGCCGCGGCAGACCCGCCGTTCAATTCGCTCTAAACCCTCTGCGCCTTGGCGCAACGGTGATCCACATTTCGAGCCGGTCGCTGCTTGGCGTGTTGGTCGACCTGAGCGGACGGGTGATTCAGCGCCTGGGCGCCGACGTGCCGACGAATGCGAATAACGAGACCATGGCCGCTGCCATGCGCGGTCTGGTCACCGCGCTAGTTGGTCAATGTCCGCCAGGCATGGCGCACATGGGAACCTCGGTCTCCGTCGCTGGCGTCGTCAACGTTCGAGACCGGACATGGTTGATTACGTCGCGCTGGCCGCATATCCGAAATCTGGACCTCGCGGCAGCGCTCGCGACTGTGACGCCGGTCGTGGTCGTTTGCCGGCATCTTGATGCGGAAATCGCCGCCCGCACCATCAAAGATGCGGCGGACACACGGGACAGCACCCTGTTGCTGCACTGGGGATGGGGTATTGGCCTCGCTTACAGCATTGACGGCGAACCCTTCATGCCCGCAGGCGATCCGTTCGGCGAAATTGGCCACTGGCGCTTTAACATGCTCGAGCAGCGCCCATGCGGTTGCGGCAACCACGGATGCCTCGAAACCGCTGCGGCGCTCTGGGCTCTGTTACCGCAACTGCGTGAAACCTGGCCCGAACTTTCGGAGGACGAGGAAATCGTCGCCGGCCAATTGACCGGGCTCGATCTCGTCGCGCGGCCGGAGATAACGACGGCGCTCCATCTGGTGGCCCGATCGCTCGCCAATGTATGCCGCCTGCTTTTTCCGAGGCGGGTTATCGTTACCGGGCCTTTCATCGGCAACCTCGGAATATGGGATGCTTTTGAAGATGCGTTCCAGGCGGAAGGTGTGATGGGTGGCCTTGGACTGCCGGTTCTGGTTGCTGATAGGTCCAGCGAGGATTACGCTATCGTCGGGGCGGTTCGACCCTTACTCAATCTGGGGCTTGAGACATTCATCCGATCGTGAGATGACAACCGCCACCATCGGAACGACCCACGCCACAAAGCGGGAAAAATCATGACCAACCATTTTATCGACCACCTGTCGCGGGAACTTGCTCAGCTGAAAGAGACGGGCCTCTACAAAAGCGAGCGCGTCATCGTTTCAAAGCAAGCAGGCGAAATCGAGATTTCGACCGGGGCGAAGGTCTTGAATTTCTGCGCCAACAATTACCTCGGCCTCGCCGACAACGAGGAACTGGCGTCTGCTGCCAAGGCCGCGCTCGACCGCTACGGCTACGGCATGGCATCGGTGCGCTTCATCTGCGGTACCCAGGAGGAGCACAAGCAGCTTGAGGCGCGTATATCGTCCTTCCTTGGTCTTGAGGATACGATCCTCTATTCGAGCTGCTTCGATGCCAATGGCGGACTGTTCGAGACGCTGCTCGGCGAAGAGGACGCGATCATTTCGGACGCGCTCAACCATGCCTCGATCATCGATGGCGTCCGCCTCGCGAAGGCCAAGCGCTTCCGCTATGCCAACAATGACATGGCTGCGCTCGAGGAGGAATTGAAGAGGGCCGAAGGCTGCCGCTTCAAACTCATTGCGACCGACGGGGTGTTTTCCATGGATGGCATCATCGCGAACCTTGAGGGGGTCTGCGATCTCGCTGAAAAACACGGGGCGATGGTCATGGTCGATGACAGCCATGCGGTCGGCTTCGTCGGCACGAACGGTCGCGGCTCGGCCGAACATTGCGGCGTCGAGGGCCGGGTGGATATCATCACGGGTACGCTCGGCAAGGCGCTTGGCGGTGCTTCCGGCGGTTATACGTCCGGCAGACGAGAAGTGGTCGACTGGCTACGCCAACGTTCGCGCCCCTACCTCTTCTCCAATACGCTGGCGCCGGTCATCGCCGCGGCCTCGCTCAAGGTCTTTGACCTCGTCGACAATGGGGCCGACTTGCGTAAACGCCTGACGGCGAATGCACAGCATTTCCGTCGCGACATGTCGAAGCTCGGCTTCACGCTTGCCGGCGCCGATCATCCGATCATTCCGGTGATGCTCGGCGAGGCGACGCTGGCGCAGGAGATGGCGGCACGCATGCTGGAGAAGGGCGTTTATGTCATTGGCTTCGCCTTCCCGGTTGTGCCGCGCGGCCAGGCCCGCATCAGGACGCAGATGTCTGCCGCTCACACCACGCAAGACGTCGCTCGGGCGATCGAGGTTTTTGCCGAAGTCGGGCGTGATCTCGGCATCATCAAATAGGAAACCACCATGTCGAATATGATGAAGGCACTGGTCAAGGCGAAGGCGGAGCCCGGCATCTGGATGGAGCGTGTGCCGGTTCCCGAGCCCGGGCCGAATGACGTCCTGATCAAGGTCAAGAAATCCGCCATCTGTGGAACGGACGTGCATATCTACAACTGGGACAAATGGGCCCAGGCGACTATTCCCATACCCATGGTCGTCGGCCACGAATTCAGCGGGGAGATCGCCGACGTTGGCTCGGCGGTGACCAAGTACAAGGTCGGCCAGCGCGTTTCGGGCGAGGGCCACATCGTCTGCGGGACGTGCCGCAACTGCCGCGCCGGCAGGGGGCATCTTTGCCGCAACACGCTCGGCGTCGGTGTGCACCGACCCGGATCCTTCGGCGAGTATGTCTGCATTCCCGAAGCCAATGTCGTGCCAATACCGGATGATGTCCCCGACGAAATCGCCGCGATCTTCGACCCGTTCGGCAATGCCGTTCACACGGCGCTTTCCTTCGATCTCGTCGGCGAGGATGTACTGGTAACGGGGGCTGGTCCAATCGGCATTATGGGCGCGCTGGTGGCAAAACGCTCCGGTGCCCGCAAGGTCGTGATCACCGATATCAACCCGTCGCGCCTCGCGCTGGCGAAGAAGCTCGGCATCGATTACGTCGTCGATGCCTCCAAGCAGAACCTGACCGATGTCATGCGCGACATCGGCATGACCGAGGGTTTCGACGTCGGGCTTGAAATGTCCGGCGCAGCCCCAGCGTTTCGCGACATGATCGACAAGATGAACAACGGCGGCAAGATCGCTATCCTCGGCATTGCCCCGACCGGCTTCGAAATCGACTGGAACAAGGTGATTTTCAAGATGCTCAACCTGAAGGGCATATACGGCCGCGAAATGTTCGAGACCTGGTACAAGATGATTGCCTTCGTGCAGGGTGGACTCGATCTTTCACCGATCATCACGCATCGCCTGCCGATCGACGATTTCCAGGAAGGCTTCGACGCGATGCGTTCAGGCAGTTCGGGCAAAGTAGTGCTGAACTGGCAATAGACGTATCTACATCCGGCACTTTATATCAATAATGGGACGCTACTGGCGTCCCATTTTCTTTATGCCGCTGCTCAACCATACATTCGATAAAATCATCGAGTTATTTTTGTACATCAAAGCAGCGAACGGAATTAACCCACGCGGGTGATGCCCTCCAAGCCTAAATGCAGGTATTTTATTGTCAATGCTGCATGGTTGCCTTCTCGAAAGCGGCCTGTGCGGCAACGGGGATATACGAACATGGCTGCGACCAAATACAGATCTCATCTGGATTCGCCAGCATTGTGCCTGACGCTTCTTGCACCCCTCATCCTGCTCGTTGCATTGTTGATGCCGGTACGTCCGGCCTTGGCGCTCCTTCCCGAGTTTCGGGAAACGCCGTGCTGGTTCACGTTGCCGAGGGACCGCGACATGCGGTGCGGACATCTGCTGGTGCCCGAAAATCGCGGCAAGCCTGGTAGCGCGACGATAGAATTGGCAGTCGTGATCTTCGAGCCCGACCGCGTGCGCCATGAACCGGTCGTCTATCTGAATGGCGGACCAGGACAACCGGCACGCATCGAAACCCGCAGCGATATCGACGAATGGTGGAGCTTCATCGATACTGGCGCTTGGCTGCGCGGGCGGCGCCTCGTCGTAGTCGACCAGCGCGGTGTCGGTCTGTCGAAGC
>NZ_JBBNAM010000219.1:0-14441 GCF_037994425.1 Phyllobacterium sp. | reverse complement strand
AAACAGGCTCAGCCGCTTGATGGCGCGATCTATGCCGACGAAATTCTCGACGAAACCATCGGCAGGATGCGACAGGACCGTCTCGGGTGTGTCATATTGGACAATCCTGCCACTCTTCATGATGGCGATGCGATCGCCCAGCCGAATGGCCTCGTCGAGATCATGGGTGACGAGCACAACGGTCTTGCGCACCCGTTGCAGGATCTGGCGAAACTCCGCCTGGAGGCGTGTGCGGGCAATGGGATCAATCGCGCCAAAAGGTTCGTCCATCAAAAGCACCGGCGGATCGGCGGCGAGTGCGCGTGCGACCCCGATGCGCTGGCGTTGGCCACCGGAAAGTTGCCGCGGATAGCGTTTTAGCATTTCACGCGGATCAAGTCCGACGAGATGCAAGAGTTCCTCGGTCCGACTTTTGATTCTCGTCTCGGCCCAGCCGAGCAGTTTCGGCACAGCAGCGATGTTCTGGGCAATGGTCATGTGTGGAAACAACCCGACCTGCTGGATTACATAGCCGATATGACGACGCAGCTGCACTGGATCAACCCTCGTGACGTCCTCGCCGTTGACAATGATCTTGCCTTGCGTTGGTTCGATCAGCCGGTTGATCATCCGCATGGTCGTCGTCTTGCCGCAACCGGACGGACCGATGAGCGCCGTCGTTGTCCCTTCCGGCACGACGATCGACAGGTCGTCCACCGAAGCGGGACCGCCTTGCGTAAAGCGTTTTGTTACATGGGCCATGGTGATCATGCGGTCGATCTTTCTGCAAAGAAGATTCTTTCGGCAAGGCCAAGAATGAATTCGGTCGAAAGCGCCAGAAGGGCGATCGGAATGGCTCCGACCAAGAGCCGCGACATGTCCATCATGCTGATGCCGACGGCGATAAAGTCGCCAAGCCCGCCACCGCCAATGAACGGCGCCAACGTCGCGCCTGCCAGCACTTGCACGGCGGCCGTGCGCGCGCCGGCGAACATTGCCGGTGCTGCGAGAGGAATGCGAATCTTGCGCAGGACCTGGCCACGGCTCATGCCCATGCCCGTCGCAGCTTCAACCGCATCGGGATCGACGTCGCGCAGGCCGATGAAGGCATTGATGAGGATCGGCGGCAGCGCCAGAACGGTCAGCGCCACGATCGACGGCCACAGGCCGATACCGAGCAGCGGCATCATGATGGCGAGGATTGCGAGGCTTGGAATGGTGCGCAAAGCATTGATCGTGTTGATCACGGCCATGGCGAGGCCGGCGCGATTGATGATGAGGATCGCAAGCGGCAAACCGATGGCGAGCGCGAAGAAAAGTGAGACGCCCGACATGACGAGATGCCGGCCAAGTGCCTGATAGAATTCGGGCTGGTTGTTGATGATCCACGCAAACGCAGTGCCCAGCATCGCTTCACCGCCCCCGAACCAGGCGTTTTTCCGCCTGGCTCAGAATGACGTCGAAAAATGTCGCCATCAATGCCGTCAGAATGCCGCCAACCAGGATTTTCTCCGTGTAGCTCTGATCGATCCCCATCATGATGATCGTGCCGAGGCCGCCGCCATCGATGAAAGCTGCCACCGTGGCAATGCCGATCACCGTGACAAGCGCGATGCGAATGCCCGAGACGATCAGCGGCAGTGCGAGCGGCAACTCGATATGGATGAGGCGCTGCCAGCCATTGTAGCCCATGCCGTCGGCCGCATCGATAACGTCGGCCGGAACGCCGCGCAACCCGGTCACGACGTTACGCAGGAGAATGAGCAGGCAGTAGGACGACAGTCCGACCAGGGCCGGCTTGGTTCCAAGGCCAAGCCAGGGAATGAGCAGTGCAAACAGCGCAAGACTCGGAATAACGAAAATGATGCCGGCCATTGTCAGGACCACGGCGTAGAGCTTCGGCCGGCGTGCGCAGATGATGCCGAGGAACATCGCAATTATGAGCCCGATCACGACCGATGAGACGGACAGGACGAGATGCTGCCAGGTCGCGGTGAGAATTTCGGGAATGTTCTGGGGCGCCCAGTTCAAGTGCCGTCCTGTCTGTATTGTCAAATCACGAATAACAGCGAAGATGCGATCACCTCCGCTGCCAGTTCAAATCACCGGCGAGGCGTTCGCCTTGTGCCGGGATGCAATCAGATGCCCTTTTCCTTGAGGAATTCCTCGGCGACTTCCTTCGGCTCCTTCTTGTCCCGCTCAACAGCTGCGTTAAGGGCGCGCATGTTTTCGTTGTTGAGGAGCGGGCTTATCTTGTTCAGGACTTCGGCAATCTTCGGGTTTTTGGCAAGGGCATCCTGGCGAACTACGGGCACGAGGTAGTAGGGCGGGAAAAGATGCTTGTCGTCGTCAAGCACGATGAGATTGCTGTCAGCGATCTGCCAGTCGGTGCTGAAGCCGTAGGACACGTCGATGTTCTTGCTGGTCAACGCGCTGTAGCGAATGCCGAGCTTGGCGAAGATACGAAAATCCTTGAAAGCGATGCCGTAGGTCTTTTTCAGGCCGGGCAGCCCATCCTTGCGTTCACCAAAGCCGCCTTCGGCACCGAACGAAAGCTCTTTGGATGCCGGACCGAGATCGGTCAGCGTCTTGAGCTTGTACTTCTCGGCCGTTTCAGGAAGCGTGATGATCGCATAGCCATTGTTGATCTGGGTCGGCTCCAGCAGCGTCAGTTGCAGGTTCTTTTCGTAGTAATCCTTGACGTCCTTGTAGATCTTGTCGGCCGAGCCCGAGAGATCGCCCTTGACCACAGCGGCCAAAGCCGTGCCGGT
Organism: Phyllobacterium sp.; assembly: GCF_037994425.1. Lineage (NCBI taxonomy): Bacteria > Pseudomonadati > Pseudomonadota > Alphaproteobacteria > Hyphomicrobiales > Phyllobacteriaceae > Phyllobacterium > Phyllobacterium sp. The sequence goes on along the minus strand of NZ_JBBNAM010000219.1, from coordinate 11,691 downwards.
ATATTCCGGATAGAGATCAATTTCGCCATTGGTCAGCGCCGAATGGGCAATCAGCGTCGCCCCGAGATTGAGCCGGCGTTCCACTGGTATTCCCGCCTTCTCCAACGCCTGCGCATAGATTTCGGCGACCACGAACTGTTCGGTAAAATTCTTGCTGCCAATTTTCACCGCTTGGGCGAAACTGGACGTCGCAGCCGTCAAAGCCACCAACACGCCAAAGCCGATCGAGGCTAGATTCTTCAGGCTCATGGATTTTTCCTGCAAGCTGTGGGATCTTTGCGATCCTACTGGTTTCGTTGTCGAATTCCCATGCTAGCTATCGCGAGCGCCGAGTCGCAGATGAATATTCCAATGTTTTCGGGTGAAGTAGAAATTATTTACCAATTTGTTGCAAGTGCCGTTTCGACCGGAAATATGGCAAGCACAGACAGCGTTACCGAAGCTGAATTGTTTCAATGGCCTTACTGTGGCTCGGAGGACTGATCCCTTGGCAATTGTCCATCTGGGTCACAAGCGTCCCAGCAGATAACAGAAAAGCTCAGAAGAAAGTGAAACCATAGGCTTCATATCGGAACAATGACGACCAACAGACGGGGTTAAGCCGACAGCTCCCCGCCTGCCATCACCGCCGGCTCACTCACGCAGCAGCGAGTTGCGCAGCGCTGGAGCGACGCGCGTTGCTGACTGCGAACACCAGCATAGCCAGGGCCGAAACAGCCGCAGGGATCGAGAAGATCAGGAAGTTCTGCTGGAGCGGAAATTCCTTCGCCAGGAGGACGCCGCCAAAGGTGGGGCCAACAATTGCACCTATGCGGCCAACGCCCGAGGCCCAGCCAAGGCCCGTTGACCGCACGGAAAGATTATAGAGTTGCGCCACGCTGGCATAGAGCAGGATCTGCGTGCCGATTGTGCTGGCGCCGGCGATAAAGACCATCAGGAACAAAAGCGCCGCCGGCAAATTAAGGCCGATCAGGGCGATCGCAACCGCGGCAGCGGCAAAAAACCCGACAACAACCTTCGGCAGGCCCAACCGGTCACCGAGCCAACCGCCGGCAATGGCGCCCACCATACCACCAAAGTTGAGCGAAAGCAGGCTCAGCAGGCTGGCCTTTTCGGCGTAACCGGCTTCCTGAAGCACTTTCGGCAGCCAGGACGACAACAGATACACGAGCAGCAGGCAGCAAAAAAACGCGATCCACAGCATGAGCGTGCGCAGGGTGCGCTGATGCCGGAACATTTCTGCAACCGACGCCGACGCGCCCTTTATTTCGGAAAAGACCAGCTTGTCGTTACTGCCCAGACGCGTCGAAGGCGCGATCTTCGCGTAGATCACTTTTGCCTGCTCCTGGCGTCCCTGGCCGATGAGGAAGCCGAGCGATTCGGGCAGTTTCCACAAGATGAGCGGAAACATCATGAGCGGGATCGCGGCAATGAAGAACATCGGCTTCCAGCCGAATTGCGGGATCATCGCAATTGCGAGGCCTGCCGCGACCATCCCGCCAACCGAGTATCCGGAGAACATGAGCGCGACCATGGTGCCGCGAAGGCGTTTGGGCGCATATTCGTTCATCAGCGCCACGGCGTTCGGCATCAGACCGCCGCAGCCAAGCCCAGCAAGGAAACGGAAGACTTTGAACTCACCCGGTGAACTGGCCAAGCCGGTCAGAAGCGTCGATACGGTAAACATCAGAAAGCTGATCGCAATGCCCTTCTTTCGCCCGATCTTGTCAGCCAGCGTGCCGAAAATGAGGGCACCAAACATCATCCCGAACAGCGCCCAAGCCTGCAGCGTGCCGGCCTGCGGTTTACTCAGCCCCCATTCCGCCATCAGCGTCGGCAGCACGGTACCGGCGACGAAAACGTCGTAACCATCAATGATCAGCAGCAGCGCGCACAGCGCAACCACCGACCACTGAAAACTCCCGAACGGGTTGTTGTCTATCGCTTCATTGACATCGATGTTGCGCATCATCACTCCTCCCGAGTCGTTACGCATTGAAAGCAAAAGGCCCCTAGCCGAGATCGCCTCCGGCGACGGGCAGCACGGTGCCGGTGATAAAGGATGCCTCCTCGGAGGCCAGGAACAGAATCGGCGCGGCCTGCTCATCAATGCTCCCGTACCGCTTCATAAAACCGGACTGCGTCACCTGCCGAACGACATCGGCCATCCAGGCCGTCTCCTCTGGCGTATCGCCGGCAGCGTTGCGCGGGACACGGCGCGACGGCGCTTCTGTTCCGCCCGGCGCCGTGGCAACCACACGGATGTTTCGTTCCGCCAGTTCCATCGCCAGCGACTGGGTGATGGCGTTCACGCCGCCCTTGGCAGCAGAGTAGGGCACGCGGTGAATGCCGCGTGTGGCGTTTGAGGAAACGTTGACGATCGTGCCGCCGCCACGTGCGAACAGATGCGGTAGAACAGCGTGACACCCGTAGAGCGTCGGCATTAGGGAGCGACGTATTTCGGCGTCGATCTGCTGCGGCTCGAACTGGGCATAGGGACGCATGCGGATCGCGCCGCCGACATTGTTGATCAGTATGTCAATGCCGCCGAAGGTCTCGGCAGCAAAACGCATCGCCGCCTCGGCGCCTTCATAGGTTTCAAGGTCGGCATGGAAGGCCGCCGTTTCGTCCCCCCTTGCCTCGGCGGCGACCTCGGCGAGGAAATCAGCGCGGTCAACGAAGACCACCTTGCCACCCTCCTTGGCGGCGCGCAGCGCCACAGCCCGACCGATCCCCTGGGCGGCACCCGTGACGACGAGCACTTTTCCCTTGAACCGGCCTGCAAAGCGCACCGTGCTCACGCAGCCTCCTTTGCCGCCGTGTTGGGCGTGAACTTCTCATAGTGAAAGCTGTTGGGCCTGACGGCGTTGTCATCAAAATACTTGCGCACCGCGTCGACCATTGGCGGCGGACCACACAGATAGACGTCGACATCGCCCGAATTCAGCGCCTCGGCTGGCATATGCTGCGTCACCCACCCCTTGCGTGGATGGCTGGAGGCCGTTTCGGCCACGACGGTGGCGTAGGTGAAATTGGGCAGCCGCTTCACGTAGGCCTCGATCTCATCGACGAGCACCAGGTCGAGATCGCGGGTGACGCCATAGATGAGATGAACCTCTTGCTGTGAATTCTCGCGGGCCAGCACCTCCAGCATGGACAGGAACGGTGCAAGACCGGTACCGCCGGCAAGAAACAGCAGTGGAAGCCTGACCTCACGAAGGTAGAAACTGCCTAAAGGCCCCGTCAGCTCCAGCTTTGCGCCGATTCCGGCGCGCACCAGCCAGCTGCTCATGACACCCCCGGGGATTTTCTTAATCAGAAAGGCGATGCGACGTTCGCCAGGCGCACTACTGAAGGAATAAGACCGGTGCTGCGCGCAACCAGGCACGTCAATATTGACATATTGGCCGGGAAGAAATGCAGGCGCATCGGCATCCACCTCCAGTTCCAGTACAATTGCCGCATCGTTGTGCGGTGTCACCTTTGCCACTGTCGCGGCGAATTTCCCCTGCCCCGTCTTGCAGGCGACAGAGCTCGTCGGTACAGCGATGACACAGTCGCTCGACGGCTTCATCTGGCAGGTGAGGACAAGACCAGCTGCCGCCTCGTCGGTGGTCAGCGCATCGTCGATAAAGTCATCGCCGAGGTCGTAGGCGCCGCTTTCGGCGCGGCACTTGCAGGTGCCGCACACGCCGTCGGAACAGTCCATCGGCAGGTTGATCTTGTTACGGAAGGCGGCATCGAGAACCTTCTCGCCGTGGTTGCATTCGATGAAACGGGTAACGCCGTCCTCGAAGTTGAATGCGATGCTGTAGCTGGCCACTTGAACCTCCTCAATAGTCCCGCTTCCTTGAGCGACGCCTGTCAAACGTGATAGACGTCGATGACCTGGCGAATGTAGTCATTCTTCAAAACGATCTTCTTTTGCGCGATCAACAGCTGCCCGTCGCTGATGCGCAGCGTGACGAACATGGTGCCGAAGAAGGTATCGGTGACCTTGTAGCGATGGTTGAGCGTGTGGAAGTTGTAGCGGACGTCCACTTCCGCATCGCGTTGGGCCAGCACCTCGACATTCGTGACATTGTGGCTGGTGCGGGGCTCCGGCATCGAAGCGCCGGAACGTTCGGTCTTGATCCGGAACACCCGGTCTTCAAGGCCCGCCCGGTCAGGATAGTAGATCAGCGAAATCTGGCTTTGCGGGTTGTCGGTCAGCTGGTCGTCATCATCCCAGGCCGGCATCCAGTACGACACGTCGGGCGCATAGCAGTCGAGCCATTCGTCCCACTGGCGGTCGTCTAAAAGGCGCGCTTCCCTGAAAAGGAACGCGCAAATGGATTGGTAGGAAATACTCATGCGTCAACTCCGTTCTTCTCGATAACGAGCGCGTCGCGCATCACCTTGGCCCAGTATTCGTGCTGGCGGACAAACAGCCCCTCGTCTTCACTGCGCTCGCCCGAAAGGAGCGGCTCGATCCCCATTTTTCTTGCGTTCTCATCTGGACCGTCGATCCACAGCGGCGCGCCCCGCGAGAGGTCGTTCCAGAGCGCGGCAGTGCCGGCATACCCTGCCTGGCAGGCACGGAATTCTTCGAGGTCATCGGCCGTTCCCATGCCGGAAACATTGAAGAAATCCTCATATTGCCGAATACGCAGTGCGCGGTCTGCTTCGCTTTCGCCCTTTGGGGCAAAGCAGAAGATGCTGATCTCTGTCTTGTCGACGCTGATCGGGCGGGTCACGCGGATCTGGGTACTGAACTGGTCCATGAGGAACACATTCGGATAGAGGCACAGATTTCGGGTCTGATTGACAATGAAATCCGCCTTGTCAGCGCCGACGCGTGCAAGGATCTCATCGCGGCGATTATAGACCGGGCGCACTTCCGGATTCTTCGTGTTGGTCCAAAGCAGAATGTGGCCATTTTCAAAGCCGTATACGCCCGCGACGGACCGGCTCCAGCTGTTAGCGTCGACAGCCTTCGTACCTTCCTCCTTGCGCCGACCCATCGTTGCCGAATAGTTCCAGTGGACGGAGCTGACGTGATAGCCGTCGCAGCCGTTTTCCATCTGCAGCTTCCAGTTTCCGTCATAGATGTAGGACGAATTGCCTCGCAAAACCTCCAGTCCCTGCGGTGCCTGATCGACGATCTGGTCGATGATGACTTTCGTCTGGCCGAGGTAATTCTCGAGCGTTTCCACGTTCTCGTTGAGGCTTCCAAACAGGAAGCCGCGATAGCTCTGAAACCGGGGCACGCGCTTCAAGTCGTGCGAACCGTTCTGGGCGAACTGGGGCGGGTATTGCGTTGTCTTTTCGTCCTTGACCTTGAGCAGCTTGCCTGTGTTGGCGAAGGTCCAGCCATGGAAGGGACAGGTGAAGCTGCCCTTGTTGCCGTGCTTGCGCCGGCACAACATGGCACCGCGGTGGGCGCAGGCGTTTATGACAGCATGGAGTTCCCCGTTCTTGTCGCGGGTGACGACAACCGGCTGACGGCCGATATAGGTCGTGTAGTAATCGTTATTTTCCGGTATCTGGCTTTCATGGGCGAGATACACCCAGTTGCTTTCGAAGATATGCTTCATCTCCAGTTCGAACAGGGCCGCATTGGTGAAGATGTCGCGGCGGCAACGGAATATCCCGGCCTCGCTGTCGTCCTGTACCGCCGTGGCGAGCAGATGCTCAAGTTCCTTGGAATTATCGATATTCGCAGACATGGTCTCTCTCCCGCTCATGGCGCATCGCGCGACGCGGCCATTGCAACAATGTCGATGAGAATGAAGAGCGGTGGCCGGTTCGGGCCACCGCAGCGATCAGTCAAGCGGCAGCGCGCTTGCGCTGCTCGTTGATCTGGTTGTCGATGCCGTTCACCAGCGCTGTGAGATGAACGTCGAACTCGATTTCGGCGAACGGTCCGCTGAGACTGTTGGCCTTGATGCTGGCCTCGTCGGTACGCTCCGTGATGGCCGGAACCAGACCGTCGCGGGTGGCGTAGGCGAAGTCGTCATTGACGAGCGGATCGCCGGCGATGTTGATCTGAGTCGTCAGCTTGCGGTGACCCTCGGCACTGATAAAGAAGTGGATATGGGCGGGCCGCTGGCCATGGCGGCCGAGTGCGGACAACAGCCTTTCGGTGGGGCTGCCCGGCGGCACGCCATAGCCGTGCGGTACAATGCTCTGGAACTTGTAACGGCCATCGGCGTCAGCGATGATCGTACGACGCATATTGAACGGCGCCTGCTTGCCGGTCGGATCGAAATGCGAATAGAAACCGCGCGTATCACAGTGCCAGACTTCGACCTTGGCGCCAGGAAAGGGCTTTCCATCGGCCCCGTAGACGCGGCCGTGCATGATCAGCGTGTGGCCGTTGGCGTCGGTCCCGTCGTCGAGACGGGCGAACCCGTGCGAAACCGGCGCACCGGCCACATAAAGCGGACCTTCGATCGTGCGCGGCGTGGCGTTCTTTATACCGAGTTCCTCGTCGATGGCGTCGAGGCGTTCATCAAGGAAGTGGTCAAGACCGAGGCCGGGCGAAATGAGGCCGGCTTGCCCGGCGGCACCGATCTCATTGAGCCATGCGATACCGGTCCAGTATTCGTCGGGCGTGATGTCGAGATCGTCAATGGCTTTGAACAGGTCGGACATCAATCGGTGAACGATCTCTTTGACCCGCCGATTGCCGCTATCCTTGTCCAAACCGCTGAGAACCTTGAGAAAGTCTTGAATTTCCGGTTTGTCGAAGATCTTTGCACTCATGATCATTCCTCCTCTAGACTGCATGGGGATGCCGGCGTGACCCCGCTCAGGAACGCCGCTGACTATGGTTTAGCTATCGTCCTCGCGGACCGACGAGGGGTGCCGCACCAGCGGCGTCACTTCGATGTCCATGAACCGGAACAACGGCAGCCCCGACAAAATCTCGTGCAACTCCGTATTGTCCTTGACGTCGAAAATACTGTAGTTCGCGTACTGGCCGGCTATGCGCCAGATGTGGCGCCACTTGCCGCTTCGCTGCAGTTCGAGCGCATAAGCCTTTTCCCGAGCGATGATTTCGGTCGCCTCCGCCGCGGGCAGGTTATCTGGAATATTGACATCCATTCGCACATGAAAAAGCATGGTCGGCTCCTTACCTGGCAACGCTGATTGTTTTGCGCAGGCCATCGCGAACGAAGAACGCCGCGCGGTCCTCATCGAGTTCGATGCCCAGTCCCGGTCCATCGGGAACGGTCAATTCGAAATCGCTATAGTCCAGTGACGTAGCAAGAATTTCTTCCGTCAAAAGCAACGGCCCAAACAGTTCCGTGCCCCATTTTAGGTTGGCGAAAGTGGAAAACACCTGCGCTGATGCCACCGTACCGAAAGCGCCTTCGAGCATTGTGCCACCGTAGAGTTCGATGCCGGCCGCGTCGGCGATCGCCGCCACACGCTGCGCATTGAAGAGGCCGCCGCTTTGCTCGATCTTGACCGCGAAAACGTCGACGCCATGGATCCTGGCAAGCTCGAAGGCGGATTCCGGTCCCTGGAGGGCCTCGTCTGCCATGAGCGCCACTGGGTAGCGGCGCACCAGCCGCGACAGCGCCGAGACAGAGGCGACGGGCTGTTCGACCAGTTCGCAGCCGGCATCCGCCAGCGCCGCCATTCCATAAGCGGCCTCGGTCTCGCTCCAGGCCATGTTCACATCCACCCGCACCGCGCCCCGTTCGCCCAGCGCGCGCTTGATCGCCGCCACATGCTCCAGATCCTCGCGAAGCGGCCCTGCGCCGATCTTGAGCTTGAAGATATTGTGCCTGCGTATATCGAGCATTCTTTCCGCTTCAGCGATATCGTTGTCCGTGTTGCCAGACGCCAGCGTCCAGACGACCGGCAAGCGCTCGCGGCGACGTCCACCTAATAATTCGCTGACCGGCAGGCCCAGACGCTTGCCATGGGCATCGAGGAGAGCCGTTTCCACTGCGCACTTGGCGAAGCGGTTTTCCTTGACCATCTTGCCGATGCGCGCCATCAGCGCCTGCACGCGGGTTGCATCCTGACCGGTCATGATCGGCGCGAAATAGCTGTCGATGGCCAGTTTCATCCCTTCGGGACTTTCGCCCCCGTAGGCCAGGCCACCGATTGTGGTGCCTTCGCCAAAGCCGACCACGCCGTCGCTGCAATACACCTTCACCAACATGAGGGTTTGGCCATTCATCGTAGCAACTGAGAGCTTGTGGGGACGGATGGTCGGAAGATCAAGCAGGAAGGTGTCGACCCGTTCAATGACCGGGGCGAGATGTGAAGTTGCGGCAAAGGATGCAGACATCGTTTTCATGAACGCCATTATGCGTTCGCAAGACGACCGAGGTCCAAGACCATTTGCGTTTGCTACCATACCCAAAAGGTATATAGTGAAAAATATCGTTTATTATTCTTGGATTGTGCGCCGCAGCATACCAAAATTATTGCATTGATCCAGCCCATTCGAATGGTCGAGACATGGACCTACGCCAACTTCGCTATTTCGTCGCCGTGGCGCGCGAGCGCAATTTTACCCGCGCCGCCGACATTCTGCACATCGCGCAGCCGCCGTTGAGCCGGCAAATTCAATTGCTGGAGGAGGAGTTGGGCGTTGCCCTCCTGACGAGAAAAAGCCGGCCGGTGCGGCTGACCGAGGCCGGGCGCCTTTTTTACGAACAGGCGATGCAGGTTCTCGGCAGGGTCGAGCAGATGCGCGAGGCAACCCGCCGTGTCGGCCTCAATCAGAACAGTGTGCTGTCGATTGGCTTTGTTGCCTCAACCCTTTACGGGGGGCTGCCCTCGCTGGTTCGCAAATTGCGCCAGCATGCGCCGGAACTGGACATTCAACTGCTCGAAATGGTGTCGGTACAGCAGATTCCCGCACTCAAGGAAGGGCGCATCGATATCGGTTTCGGCCGGCTGCGTCATAGCGATCCCAATGTGGTCGGAATCGTGCTGCGCGAAGAGCGTCTGGCCGTCGCAATCCCTCTGGGAACGCCGCTCGCACAAGATCAGTCGCCTTTGCCCGTTAGCGCACTCGCCTCGCAGAAGGTGATCGTCTATCCCAAGGAGCCTCGACCCGGTTATGCCGATCAGGTTCTCAATCTGCTGCACAGCTACGATGTGCGTCCCTCCGAAGTCCATGAAGTGCGGGAAATCCAAACGGCGTTGGGCCTTGTCGCTGCTGAAGCGGGCGTGTGCGTTGTACCATCCTCAGCGCGCCAGTTGCGCTCGGACGTGCACTACAGAATGATCGAAGGTGAACGGGCAACCTCCCCGGTGATCCTCAACCACCGTGTTGGCGACAATTCACGCTACATTGTCATGATCAAGCAGCTGATCGAGGAGATGTATGCCGAAGATCCGCCCTGGCTTGGAATCGAACACAATCTGCCTATTCGCCCTTCCCTCTAGGCGATTTGGAAGCAACCTTGGGCTTGCTTCTGGCCGAAGCAAGGCTCGCCATAGGCTTGACGTTGCAAGATGAACGCAGCGGGATGGTCATGCCAGGGACAAGCGGATGCCGTCTGATGCCGACATGAGCAAAGGCAGAAATTTTTCCACCATCTCTTCTGGTGAGACGTGCGCGGCAGGCGCGCCGACGTTGAGCGCGGCGATCGTCTCACCCTTTCGGTTCTGGACCGGTACAGCAATCGAACAAAGGCCAAGCTCAAGTTCCTGGTCGATCAACGCATATCCTCGCTCCCGAACCCGGACGAGTTCGGCTAGCAGCCTGTCAATGTCGATAATGGTCTTTTCGGTGTTCGCACGCAGCTCGGTACGCATGAGGGTGTTCATCGCCACGCTTTCGGGCAAAGCGGCCAGAAGCACTCTTCCCATCGACGAACAATACGCCGGCAGCCTGCTGCCGGGGTTCAGATTGATCGACATGACGCGACGGTGCGAGGCACGCGCGATGTAGACGATCTCGGTATCGTCGAGGACTGATGCCGAGGAGCTTTGTCCTGTCTTTTCGGAAAGCTCGTCGAGATGAGGCTGGACCAACGTGGTGAGCGGCGTTGCGGAGAGGTAGGAGTGTCCCAGCCTCAGAATCCGCGGCGTTAACGTGAAGAACTTGCCATCATAGTCGGCATAGCGCAGGTCCACGAGTGTCAAAAGCGACCTCCTGACCGTTGCTCTGTCGAGTTCCGTTCGCTTGGCTACATCAGCAATCGACAGGCGGCGGTCATGCTCCCCAAATGCCTCGATGACCCGAAGTCCTCGAGCAAATCCGCTAACAAAATCTGTTTCTTTCATTGCTCTGTCCTTCGGTTCGGCGCCTTGATGCTGTGCGATATATGAACAAATCTCAATTATCGCACAATTTATGTTGCTGCAAGACCGCAGCGGCTTTATTGAGACAGCTCAAGGCGCGGCCGGCTGCGGTGCGTGCATCGGCTAGGAGAGCCATATGGACAAGACGCAAAGGAGCGCGGCGCAAGCCGTCGCCGCGATCGGGGATGGTGCGACTGTCATGATTGGCGGGTTTGGTGGCTCCGGTGCACCGATCGAGCTCATCCATGCGCTGATCGACAAGGGACCGAAGAACCTCACGGTCATCAACAATAATGCTGGCAACGGACGCATCGGCATTGCTGCGATGATCGATGCCGGCCTGGTCAAGAAAATGATCTGCTCGTTTCCGCGCTCGTCGGACCCGCGCGCGTTCACCGAAAAGTACCTTGCAGGTGAAATTGAACTCGAACTCGTGCCGCAGGGAACACTTGCCGAACGCATTCGGGCAGGCGGTGCGGGGATACCTGCATTTTACACCCCGACAAGCTTTGGCACAGAATTGGCTAAAGGAAAGCCGATCGCGCAGTTCGATGGGCGCCACTATGTCCAGGAGCGGTGGCTTAAGGCTGATTTCGCGATCGTCAAAGCGCACCTTGGCGATATCCACGGCAACCTCACCTACAACAAAGCTGCCCGCAACTTTAATCCCTTGATGTGCATGGCGGCGGGAAAGACGATCGTGCAGGTCTCAAGGATCCTTCCCCTTGGCGGCATTGATCCCGAGCATGTCGTCACGCCTGGCATCTTTGTCGACACGGTTGTCGAAATAAGCAATCCCCAACAGGAAGAAGCGCTCATTCGCGCAGGAGTAGCCTACGCATGACCCTCGATACCCGTGAAGACATCAAGCTGACGAACGCGCAAATCGCCTGGCGTGCGGCGCAGGACATAACGGACGGCGCTTATGTAAATTTGGGCATCGGCTTTCCGGAAATGGTTGCAAAATATCAGCCCGCCGGCCGCCAGGCCATCTTCCATACCGAGAACGGAATTCTCGATTTTGGTGAGGCTCCTGAAGCTGGCCAGGAAGATTGGGACCTGATCAATGCAGGAAAGAAGGCCGTCACCCTTAAGCCTGGTGCAGCGTTCTTCCATCATTCAGACAGCTTTGCCATGGTCCGGGGCGGGCATCTCGACGTTGCCATTCTCGGAGCCTACCAGGTGGCCCAGAATGGTGACCTCGCAAACTGGCGCGTCGGCAAGAAGGGCGTGCCTGCCGTCGGCGGTGCAATGGACCTCGTCCACGGCGCCAAGCAAGTGGTTGTCATTACGGAGCATGTCACGAAGAACGGAGAGCCGAAGCTCGTCGAGAAGTGCACCTTTCCCCTGACCGGGGTCGGCTGCATTACCCGCATCTACACCAGTCACGCAGTCATTGACGTCGTCGATCAGCGTTTCGTTCTGCGCGAA
>NZ_JBBNAM010000218.1:0-4338 GCF_037994425.1 Phyllobacterium sp. | reverse complement strand
GCCTGTATGCGTTCCTCATTCCACATCTTCCGTAAGTATTAGCTTACGAAAGATGCAGCTAGTATCGACTAGCCCGCCGATCCCAAATCGAGCACGCATTTCTTTGCGCGCTGGATCGAAGACGGGCTCATGCTGAGTTCGGTCAACCCCATATTGACGAAGGTCGGAATAAGGTCGGCCCTTCCGGCTGCCTCGCCGCACATGCCGACCATGATGCCGGCATCCACCGCGGCCTTGGCTGTAAGTTCGATTGCGGTCATCACCGCCGGATGCGTCACATCATTGAGCTTGGCCACCGTCGGATTGAGACGGTCAGCGGCCATGATGTACTGCGTCAGGTCGTTGGTGCCGATGGAGAAGAATGCCACCTCCTTCGCCAGCATCGGCGCGACCATCACCGCTGCAGGCGTTTCAACCATGACCCCGAGATCGAAGGGCGCGTGATCCGTGCCTTCGGCTTTCAACTCGGCAGCGCACTCGTCGATAAGCAGGCGCGTCGCGCGCACCTCGTCGACGCCGGAAACCATGGGGAGCATCACCTTGATGTTGCCGTGCACCGCCGCCCGCAAAAGCGCGCGCAGTTGGGGCTTGAATACATCGGGCCGATCCAGGCACATGCGTATGCCACGCCAACCCAGGAACGGATTCTCCTCGACCGGAAAATCGATGCCTGAAATTGGCTTGTCGCCGCCTATGTCGAGTGTGCGAACAATCACCGGGTATGGTGCGAAGGCCTTGGCAAGCGTGGCGTAGGTTTCGGCCTGAAGGTCTTCAGAGGGCAGATGTATATGGCGCATGAACAAAAGCTCGGTGCGAAACAGTCCAACGCCCATGGCGCCTGCTTCCTGCGCGGCTTCGATTTCCTCGAGCGAGCCAAGGTTGGCGGCGATCACGATGATCGTGCCGTCGGCACGCTTCGGCGTTATGTCCTTAAAGGCCTTCAACGATTGTTTCTCGGCCTCGGCCTTGGCGATCTCCTCGTGAAACCGCTTGGCTGTGGATACGTCTGGCTCGGCGAAAACAGCTCCACTATTGCCATCGAGCGCGACCGTCTTCACGGTTTCAAGTTCACGCACCGCCTGGCCAAGCCCCAGCACGGATGGAATGCCGTGGGAGCGGGCAATGATCGCAACGTGCGACGTGGCGCCGCCGTGGCCGCAGATCACGCCTGCAATGCGCTTCAGTGGTGCACGGGCAAGATCCCACGCACCGATGTCGTCGGCAATGAGGATCGCTCCCGCCGGGATCGATTCGAGATTGGCGTCGTCCTGGCCAAGCAGCGCAAGGCAGATCTGCCGTCCGACGGCGTTCACGTCATCGGCGCGTGCGTTGAGATAGGGGTCATCCATGGCGGCAAAATCGGCGGCAATCTTTGAGGTTGCGCCGATCGTGGCGGATACGGCATCGATGCCGCCATCCACAAGGTCAGCGGCGGCTTGGATGAGTTCGTCGTCGTTTGCAATATCCTTGAGGGCGGCGATGATGCCGCGGTCGCTTTCCGCAAGATTGGATGCACCGAGAGATCGTTCCATGCGCTCCTGAACGGTAGCAAGGGCCTGTCGCAGCCGGATTGCCTCCGCCGGGATTTCGTTGGCCGCGAGCAGCCGATTCTCATGCTTGATCTCCTGAGGAAAGAAACCGAAGGCCGGTCCGATAGCAAACCCCTCGCTTGCCGGAACTCCGCGCAGACCGCCATTCGCGATGCTGGGTGCCGCAACGACAGTCCGCTCGTTGCGCGGGGCGGGCTCTGCGGGCTTCGGCTCGGGCTCCGCCGCTCTCTCTTCATTCGTTCCGGACAGTGGATTTTCGAGATAGCCGATCAGCGCTTCGATCGCCTCGATCGCATCGGCACCGGTTGCGCGGACGGTGACCTCTTCGTTTTCCTTGACGCCAAGCAGCATCAGCTTGACCGAACTCTTGGCGCTGACGGACTTTTCCGCCTTGACGAGCTCGATATCCGCTTCGAAACTCTTCGCGAGTTTGACAAACCGGGTGGCTGGCCGTGCATGCAATCCGTCATGCACTCTGACGATCGTCGAGCGTTCCATTCGTTCGTATCTCTCTGTTACTCGTTAGTGGTCGCGCCCCCTGGCAATTACCCGATGGTAATCGTCGTTCCGACTTTCAGGGCTGCAACCAGTTCTTCCGTATCGATTTCCGAAGCACAAATTTCGCCAGGCCGTTCGACCTGGTCGGAACCGTTGAATGTAATAACGACGTGACCGATGTCTTTCACCTTCTGCCAGGCATAGTCGCCAATCCCGGTAATGGTGGCCGAAACATCGCCGATCTGGATGGGCGAACCCACGGGTGGCGTTTCATCGGATGGCTCCGTCTCGACGCTGTGCAGGATCGAGACTTCGGCAAGTTCAGGCGGTGCGCCATCGGCAAACAGGATGACGACGCCTCCTTCCGCGAGGTCCGCCACCTCAGGTCCAACGGCTGTTACCCGTGTTTTCAATAGGACTGACATGCGGCGAACCTCTTCTTCTGTTGGTCGATATTAGAATACGATCAGGCTGACGACCCAGGCGATCAGTACCGAGACCGGACCCATGATCTGACGGCTGATCAAGACCGCAGGAACACCGATTTCGATGGTCTTGGGCTTAGCTTCGCCAAGGGCCAGACCGACCGGGACAAAGTCGCAGCCTACCTGGGTATTATAGGCAAACAGCGCCGGCAGTGCCATGGCGGGCGAGATCGTGCCATTGGCGATCTGCGGGCCGATGATCGCCACCCCGATGACCTGGGCGATAACCGCTCCAGGTCCGAGAATGGGCGACAGGAACGGTAGACCGCAAATGGCCGAGATGATCAGCAGGCCGATGATGTTGTTGGCGAGCGGTCCCATGGGCTGAGCGAGAATGTCGCCAATGCCCGTATAGAGGATGAGACCGATAAGCATGGTGACAAACGCCATGAACGGCAGGACGTTGCGGACGACCTGGTCGATGGTGCGGCGACCGGCATTGAAAAAGATGCCGACGACACGGCCCATGGCACGGCCAATCGTGCTGATGAATCCGATTAGCCCACCCTCACTCGACTCGCTTGCGCCTGTACGGCTTGACATCGACGCAGCAAGTTCCGCGGGCGTCGGCGGTGATGCCGGTCCCGATGTGGAGGCAGCGCCCGCAACGGCCGCTGGTTGCGAGCCATCGGCGAGTTCAATGTTGCCTTCCTTCACGCCCGACACATAGATGTCTTCGGTGATGAACTGGGCGAGCGGGCCTGCCTGGCCGACGGGTGTCAGGTTGACGGTCGGTATGCGTTTGCGCGGATAGACACCGCAGCGGGCCGTGCCGCCACAATCGACGACAACCACACCCATTTCGCCTTCGACTGGCGGTGCCTTAAAACCGTCGACAGCCTCGCCGCCTGTGAGTTCGGCGATGCGACGTGCAACGGGATGAATACCGCCACCCGTGACCGAGACCACCTTGTTGCGTTGGGGCGTAAGCTGGATGACGAGCGGGCCACCCCAGCCGTTCGATCCCCTGGAAATTTTGACTGCCTTGTATGTCTTTGACATTGGTACTGCTCCCACCCCGAATTAAAGCTCGATGCCCTGGCGACGCGCCATGATGGCGGTAATGCGCTCAGTGAGCATGCCCTTGAGCAGGATGACGATCAGACCAACGAGCGCATACCAGATCGCGACGTTGATGTGATAGCCGGTGGGAACCGCGCCCTTCTTCTCGAGTTCGAGAAGCGCGACGAGAATACCGCCCCAGACGAAATATTCGCCGGGATTGATATGCGGGAACAGGCCGAGCGGCGGATGCACATAGGAAACCGCGGCATCGTAGAATGCAGGCTTGTACTTTTCCTCGAGGAACGAGCCGAAAGTATAGGCCATCGGATTGGTGAGGAAGAAGACCGAAAGCACCGGAAGAACCGTATAGCGCGTCAAGGCGATACGACCCGCGCCGCGTGCTATGCCGTGGACGCGCTCTTCGCCGACGAGTTCCGTCAGCGCGTAGAAGGCGGTCATCAGCACAACCAATGTCGGGATGATGCCGGTAACGAAACCCGCAAAGACTTCGCCACCCTTCTGGAAAATGCCGATGAAATATTTGCCGATGTTGGCAAGCCAGCCAAGTTGCTCTTCCTGCTGGACGTTCTTCAGCCTGTCCTTGAACTGTTCGACCGAAATGTCGCCCGTCGACTGTGCCAGGACGACGAGGTCGTTGCCCGCGTGCTCGACGGCCTGTTTGCCGTGCAGCGCCGCGTCCGAGACCATCGACCCGGCCACCGAAATGTGGTGCGCGGCGATGTCGGCATGTTGCGCCAACATTGTTAGAATTGACATGTTCCCTCTCCTCCTTGCCGACC
>NZ_JBBNAM010000217.1:0-32182 GCF_037994425.1 Phyllobacterium sp. | reverse complement strand
ATCAAGAGGGGAACCCTGCATGAGGGCCCCTAGTTAAGCTGCTTGCTCTTGAACTAACTTCTTCAATCGGTTGGTGGGGCGCAGATCGCTCAATTCCACAAACGAGCGCCAGTGAGGCTCAATGGCCGTTCTTTCCAACCGTGCGGAGGTTCTCTAGCAGTTCTAACAAATTCGCGCTTGCGTTTAGCTGCCAATCTTATGTGTTGAAATGCCAATTAGGAATTTTGACGTGCATAACTGCCGGGCAACCATCGCGGTGCAGTTCGGGGCACAGCGCTGGCCCAGAAGGCATTTTCCTGTATGTTAATCTGTGTCCTAGACCAATTGGAGAGGCCTCATGCGCATACTGCTGACAGCAATCATCTTGAGCTTATCCCTCCTACCTGCAACAGCGGCAGACTTCGAACTCATAGTGCATCAGGCTGGCGGCGGGGCTGGTGAATACTCGTCGCAAGCCTACTTTTTGAATCATAAGACTAAGAAGGTCTACAATTGTTCGGCCCTGTGGCAGCAGCCGTCGGGAAATTTGCAAGTGGGATGCGATAGATATGCACTGTTCGACACCAAAATTCCTGATGGATCAAACATAGCGACTTATACCGCTGGATTTAATTTTCCGTCCGGCGCTGGTGCGATATGGCAACTGGATCAGATTACAGGCGAAGTGCAGTATTGCCGGATGTACGCCCTTCAGGGGGAGCCGGTATGCAAAAAGGCCGACTTCAAAGATTGACGGCCAACCACCCCGTTTCAACGCAGCAGGCGTCACCCGAGGTTTTGCAATGATTGGTTCCGTCGATCTGGGTGGCGGCAGCGTTGCGTAGGGCGTCTTCGTCGGCGCTTTTTTCCCTCATTGATCGAAGCTCGATCGATCGCTGATCATGCGGCCACTCCTGCGGGGCGCTCTTACCCACATCGGACTCGAGGGGATGGCGCATCAGAGCCGCACAAGAGGAACAGAATATGGAAATTATCAAAACCGCTGCCGCCCTTGTGGCCATATCCATACTTTTAGGCTGCACCAGCACCAGCACATATAATCGGTGGTCCCGTGTGGAAGCCTATTTCATGAATCCGGCCCGGTCCTGCGCATCCGGCTATTATGATTGCGGCCTGCGCTCCAGCAACAGGGCGCGCGACGAGGGCTTGGCCAACGGGCGCTGATATTTGCGCGGGAGGGTCGAGGAAGTGATCGCCCGCGAACATTGGGGCAGCCAGTCTTCTTAGCTGGAACTAGGCCATGGGCGCGATAACTTCCTCATTTGTGGGGAAGTGCTTTTGGGCAACCCTGTGTACACAGGAAAACCACAAAGACTGCCTTGTGCCCAAGGGTGACTCACCTTCCCATTTGAAGCTCCGCAACCAACTCGGGGTTTTCATACGTGACAAACAGCCAGATAATCGAAGTTGCCAGTCAGGTGCTCGGCTTTGCTTCAGCGCTGATCCTGTACTGGGGCAGCTTCGGCGTGAAATGGGAAGAACGGACAATCAAGGGAACGTCGCCACGTGAACTGTCCATCGAGTTTTGGCAAAAGCATCTCGGCTGGATCGGTCTGCTCTTCGCTTTCATTGCGGTTGCCTGCCAGACATACCTGACGTTCAACCCCTAGTGGCTCGCGCGCGTCCGTTCGCTTAGCAACAGAGTCAGCCGTTCGACAATTTCGCGCGGCGGATCGGAGTGTCGTTCACCCTTCAAAAGCCGATCCAGCGTCGTTCTGTTGCAACCGCAGGCACGGGAAATCTCGGCCAGATTCAAGCCAAGCCGTCGCAACTTTCGCAAGCTGATCGTGGGATGCAGTGGCGACGTCATTTGGTCACTTCCTGCTGATGCAGTTTCATGATCCGCTCGCCCAGAGCAAAGGATGGATTGCGGATTGCGCCGGTTTCGAGGCGCCATAGCTGCTGCCGCGATGTGCAAAGGCGGCGGGCCATTTCGCCCTTGCTCAAGCCAGCCTGTTCGAGGCCTTCGAGCATCGCTTGAAACCGCTGTTGAATCTCGCCGTCGTAATCCGTGTGCCCCATGGCGGGAAAACTAACAGACTCGCCGGACGTGTCAAAACGTCGCGGGTTTGGGACGTTCCATCGCCACTGGACAGGCCTTCCTGACGGGCACATGTCACCGCTGAGCGCGATCCCGCGTGTGTGGCTTCCATCCTTCATGGGCCTTGAAAATCGTGCTATGAAGCCAAGGCTCGAAACCGAGAAAGGCGTCTTTCCCGCCCTTTCTCATCCAATGAAAATGGCCCGACAGGTTTGATCCTATCGGGCCATTTTTTTGTTTTCCCCCAGAACACTCCGGGAACGGGTTTTCTCAAACAAACGCCGCTGTTTGAGAATCAGAGCGAAAAACCCAATGATATCAATGCCGTTTTTCGGCTATAAGGACATGGTCCCGTTCCAGACATTGCTAGCCTGCGGTTACACGGTGCATGCCGTCTGCCCTGGCAAGAAGGCCGGCGAGACAGTTGCAACAGCTATTCATGATTTCGAAGGCGATCAGACCTATTCCGAAAAACGCGGCCATAACTTCGCCCTTAATGCGACATTCGCCGAAATTCGCGCCGAGGATTACGATGCTCTTGTTGTTCCGGGGGGCCGCGCGCCCGAATATCTTCGGCTCGATCCGAGCGTCATTAAGGCAGTTCGTCATTTCTTCGACGCGGACTAGCCAGTGGCGGCGATCTGCCATGGCGCCCAGCTCCTTGCCGCTGCTGGTGTGATCGAGGGGCGGACGTGCTCCACCTATCCGGCGTGCCGACCTGAAGTCGAGCTTGCCGGAGCAAAATTCGCGGAGATCGCCATCAGTGATGCCATAACTGACGGCAGGCTGGTGACCGCGCCGGCGTGGCCGGCTCATCCCGCCTGGCTGCAACAGTTCATGGCTGTGCTTAGTGCTTGACCGCTGTTAAACCTGGCGAAAGCACTTTGCGGAGTTTTGGGAGGCAGCATGTGTGAATTGTTCATCAAGGCCGACGCGCGCCTATGGGAAAGCGCGACACGGTCGCTGCGTATTGACAGCATGGTGACAAGCGTTCGGCTTGAGAACTTCTTCTGGTCCAAACTGGAGGAGATTGCCCGGCGTGACGGTATGAACGTCGTGCAGCTCATCACGCGGCTGCATCATGAGTCGATCGACGCCGGCCATGACCTCGGCAATTTCACGTCGTTTCTTCGCGTCTGCTGTGCACGGTATTTAGATTTGCAGCTTTCAGGTGACATACCCAGGGACCTGTCGCAGCCCATCGCTGGCCTTAATGCTCGAGCCATCCTCGGTCGCGAACGTGAGAAATACCACTGAGGATTGAAAAAGCCCCGGATTTGAGATCCGGGGCAATTTATAGATCGAGTGTTATTTATCCGCTTAGCTGCGGAACAGCGACAGGATGCTCTGGTTGCTCGAGTTGGCGATCGAGAGAGCCTGTACCCCGAGCTGCTGCTGAACCTGAAGGGCCGACAGACGAGCCGATTCCTTGTTCATGTCGGCATCGACGAGCTGGCCAACGCCGCGATCGATGGCGTCCATCAGGTTGTCCGTGAAGCTCTGCTGGGTGTTGATGCGGGTCTTGGCAGAACCGAGAGCAGCAGCAGCATCTTTCATTGTGCCGATTGCAGTTTCGACCGCCGAGGAAGTCGTCGCGCTGGTGAGAGCGGCTTCAAGGTCGAACGCGGCAACGGACATGGTCGTTACCCCGGTACCAGAAGTGTAGCCCGTAACGATGTTCTGTGCGGTGCCGCCGGTTGCCAGAAGATTGACGCCCTGGAAGGTTGCGCCTTTCGCCATTTCGACGATCTGGGCCTTAAACTGCGCGATATCGGCGTCGATGATCGTGCCGTCAGTACCCGGTGTTTCCTTGGCAACATACTTTGCCTGGATCTTCTGTGCGAGGTCTATGGCGCTGTTGAGCGCAGTGTATGCCGTGTCAACGATCGAAGCGCCAAGGCCAAGGCCGTCCTTCACAGCGGATAGAGCCGTGTTCTGCGTGCGCATGCCGGTCGCGATGGACCAGTAAGCGGCGTTGTCAGAGGCCTGAGCAACGCGCTGGCCGGTAGCGATACGGTCCTGGGTGGTTGCAAGGTTCTTGTTGGTCGAGTTGAGCGTCTGCAGCGCCGTCATTGCCGACGCATTGGTAAGGATGCTGGTCATGGAATTAGGTCCCTGATGAGATACAAAGAAGGGGACATACCGGGCTTTCACCGGTGTGACGGAGCGGCCTGATGCCTATTGTCACGAAGACAACCCGCCAAAAGCTGATCAGTACGTTTAAAGTATTACCGTTTTAATAACAAGGACCTATGCATTTTATCTAATATGAAGATTCTGGTGAGGCAAGGGCGATTTGCCGGCTAACAGCTCGATCATGTATAGGAGCGGATCAAGCTGCCAACGAGTATGTTCCACCCGTCGATCAGCACGAAAAACAGGATCTTGAACGGCAGGGAAAGGACCGTTGGCGGTAGCATCATCATGCCCATCGACATGGTCAAAGTTGCGACTATGAGGTCGATGACAAGGAATGGCAGGACGATCAGGAAGCCGATCTCAAAACCGCGCCGCAACTCGGAAATCATGAATGCCGGTATGAGGATGCGTAAATCGACGACGCCATCTGTTTTGGTGCGAAAGGATTCGTCGGCAAGGTCCTCGAATAGCCTGAGGTCCTTATCCCGCACCTGTCGCAGCATGAATTCGCGGAACGGCGTGGTGATTTCATTCATCGCCACGTCCTGCGTGATCTGGTTGTTGACGAGCGGTTGGACACCGTTCTGCCAGGCCCGATCGAAAACTGGGGCCATCACGTAGAATGTCATGAACAGGGCAAGGCTGATCATAACGAGGTTGGCCGGCGTCGTCTGCAGGCCAAGGCCGGCACGAAGGAGTGAAAATGCAATGGCAAACCGCGTAAAGCTCGTTACCATGATCAGGAGGCCCGGCGCGATCGAAAGAACCGTGAGCACCGCCAGCATCTGAATGATCTGACCGCTCGTAGAGGCGCTGCCGGGTGGCAAAAGGCCTTCGAGGATCGATGGCGATTGGGCCATGGCGGTTCCGCCGAGAACGAGGACCAGTAAGGGCGTCAGCAGGCGTTTTTTCATTCCATCACCAGCGCCCAGATATAGACTTTGTCGATCTTGCCCTCGGACCGCATCTTCGCGCGTTCTTCAAGGTCCGTGCGCAGGTATTCAAGACCGGCTGGACCGCGCAGTTGCATCAAATTGACCGTGCGCAGGAACGCCATGAAATCACCGGTGATCGTCGCCGCAAGCTCATCAGCTATCTTCTCGCCTGGCCGCGCCACGACGCCGGCCTCCATCCGCAGCCAAACGTTCTGCGGGATTTTTACATTGGTAAGAATAGGCTTCAGCGGCACCACTGTACCGGCCGGCATATCTTCCGGCTGGGGCTTACGGCTAACCTCCGCGGGAGTCTCGGCCGCCTCCTGCTTGGCAAGACCAAGTTTGCCGCCTAGGAACCAGCCGCCGCCGGCCGCAATGAGTGTAAGGATAACGACCACGGCGACGAGGGCTATCAATGATGGCCCCTTTGGTGCTAGTGCGGGTTCTTCGGCGACGGCGCTCATCGGCTTTGACCTTTAGAATGGTGCAACGGTGTCGAGGACCTGCTGGCCCCAGGGCGGCTGTTGCACCTCGCTCTGTCGTCCACGCCCACCATAGGAAATGCGCGCCTCTGCGATCTTGTCGTAGGAAATGGTATTGTAACCGGAGATGTCGCGCGGCCGAACGACGCCCGCGACGTTGAGAATACGCAACTCGTAATTAACACGGACTTCCTGCGACCCCTGGATCACTAGATTGCCATTCGGCAGGATATTGGTGACGATCGCGGCGACGCGCAGGTCGATCTTCTCGGAACGTTCGATCTTGCCCTCGCCTTTCGATCGCGTGTCGGAATTCAGGTCGAGATTGCCGCTGATGTCGCCGCCGGAGATTCCGCTGCCGCTGGCGTCGGCGGTTGCGCCATAGACTTGCGATGAGGCACGCGATCGATTGGACTTGTTGTCGAACTTTGCCTCCTCATCCAGTCTGATGATGACGGTGAGGACATCGCCCGGGTTGGCAGCGCGCGGGTCGCGGAAAAAGCCGGCCTGACGATCTTGCCAAAGTGAATATTGCTGTGGCTTTGGATGCGTCGGATAATAAGCGGGATCAGCGACATTGAAGGACTGCCCGACACCGGCGCCGACCGGCGACATTGCTGGCGCCCGGTTGAGATCGCGAAAATTGTCGGCGCAGCCGGCCAGGCCGACAGCTCCGGCCACGAGAATGAACGAGGCCGCTTTTTTCATTGCGCGGTTCTTTCTTTTTGTGAGACCACGCGCGATCCCACAATGACGCGCGCCAGCTTGGACGACTTCTCCGCCGGCATCTCATTGAGGATCACACTTGATACGCGCGGATTGAGCTTGAGTAGCAGCGCCGCTGCTGCTTCATCGCCAAGAAGCGCCATCTGTGCCGCAGCGGCGTCCGGTCGCATCTTGGAGATGATTCCAACGAGTGAATCCTGCGCCTTATCGATGAACTCATCGCGACGCTTCAACCAGACCTCATATTCCTGACGCTTGGCTTCGAGTTCCTGGATTCTGCTGTCGACATCGGCGCGCAGTTGCTGGAGTTCACGCGTCTGCATGGCATAGCGCGCATCGGCAGCCTTGTCGTTGATGTTGGTGCAGTAGCGATCGATCTCCTGCCCCGCATCATCTTTCGGCGTCATTTCTTGCGCAAATGGCCGGGTGGACGAAAACAAGGTCAGCGCCAGAGCAAGTGCCAAAACCGCCCGCTCGATTCCAACTGATTTCACTATGCCGCTGCCCACACTCATTGCACCACCAGTTCCGCATGCAGGGCACCTGCCGTCTTGATACCTTGAAGAATAGCAATGATGCCCTGCGGCTTCACGCCAATCTGGTTCAAACCTTTAACCAGGCTCTCAAGGTCGGTTCCGCCGAGAATGCCGATGTTGGACGTTTGTGATGCCTGGATATCCGTATTCGGCTCGACCGCGGTCACGCCGTCGCTGAACGGCTCCGGCTGAACCACCATGGGCGTTTCGGTTACCTGTACCGAAAGGCTGCCATGGCTGATGGCGACGCGCGAGATACGCACCTTTTCGCCGATAACCACGGTTCCAGTACGTTCATCGACGACGACCCGCGCGACCTCATCCGTCGGAACCGGCAGCCCTTCGATTTCAGCGAGGAAGCGCGTGGCGGAAATATCCTTCGGCTTGCGCAGTCGGATCGACTTCGAATCCCGTTCCTTGGCGACTGGTTGCTTGTAGCGCCGCTTGGCGAAGGCATTGATCGTATCGGTAATGCGCACGGCAGTCGTGAAGTCGGGTTCGCGCAATTCGACCACCAGTTCGTCCTGACCGAAATTGCCGGTGACTTCCCGTTCAACGAGGGCCCCGTTGGGAATGCGACCGCTGGTGGGCACGCCCTGCGTCAGGGTCGACGCCTCACCCGACGCGGCAAAACCTGAAACAACGAGATTACCCTGTGCAACCGCGTAGTTCTGCCCGTCGGCTGCCGCCAGGGCCGTCATGACAAGGGTGCCACCGGCCAGCGACGTTGCATCGCCGAGCGACGAAACCGTGACGTCGATACGCGAACCACGCCCGGCAAAGGGTGGAAGATTGGCGGTGATGATGACGGCGGCGATATTCTTGACGCGCGAAGCGCCCGGTGGTGGGCTGATACCAAGATTGTCGAGCATTGCACGCATCGACTGCTCGGTGAAAGGTGCATTGCGTAAGCTGTCGCCAGTGCCATTGAGTCCGATGACAAGGCCGTAACCGACGAGCTGGTTCTCGCGAACGCCTTGGATATTGGCGATATCCTTCAGGCGGGCGATCGCCCCGCCCTCCCCCAAGGGCGACGGCGAGCCGCCCCAGCGCTCGGCCTCGCTTTCAGCCCGGCGCCAGGCAGCCTCGGCTTCGGCCGGCGACTTATAGTCCTTCGCATTGGATTCGCCGGCATTGGCCCCGATCGATCCTGCGAGCATTATGGCGCAGATACAGACGAGAAGCCGCATCATCGCATTCCGACCTCGATCGTGCCGTCGGCGAGGACCGTGCCACTTACGATGATGCCACTATCGACATTGCGCACTTTGACAAAGTCCCCTGCATGGCCGGGTTCCATCGATACGCCCTTGGCGCGGATGACTAACGATCCAGTGTTGTATACAAGTTGAACGGCAACGCCGCGCTGGATCAGATCGGGTTCGTTGACTGCGGTCACGAGAATGGGCTGACCCGGCAGGAGCGTCCTCCGCGCCACCTTGCCGACGAGCTGATTGGTATGAAGGACGTAGTTTCCGGCGGCGCTTGCCTTGATCGAGAAGACCTTCTCCGAAAGGCCCTCATTGCCGATGGTTTGGCCGGGATAGATGATCTGCGACGGCACGATAAAGGCGATGCGTTCGGCCATGGCCGCGGAGGCAGGGACCATGACGCATAGCGCAAGAGCGATGCTGCCTGCGATTTTTCCGAACGTGCGTCCTGATACCTTCATGATTGTCCTCAGCCGCCGAGATTCTTCGAGACAACCGACGCCATTTCATCGGCAGCCTGGATGACCTTCGAGTTCATCTCATAGGCGCGCTGTGCGGTGATGAGGTCAGTGATTTCCTTGACGGGATCGACGTTCGAGCTTTCAAGATAGCCTTGCTTGAGGGTGCCGAATCCAGGGTCGCCTGGAACGCCGACAACCGCGTCGCCCGACGCGTCGGTCTGGCGGAAGAGATTGTCGCCCAGCGGCTCCAGTCCGGCTTCATTAGCGAAATTGGCGATCTGGAGTTGGCCGAGGTTCACCAGCTGGGTCTGGTCGGCCATTTTGGCAAAGACCTGCCCGGTCTCGGTGATCTTCACCTCGACTGCATCGGTAGGTACGACGATGTTCGGTTCGACGAGGTTGCCGTCGAGCGTGACCAGCTGACCGGTGTCGTTCGTGTTGAAAGCGCCAGCGCGACTGTAGAGCGTTTCACCGGCTGCGTTCTGGATCTGAAACCAGCCGCGCCCGACCATGGCGATGTCAAAGGGATTCCCCGTCTGGTTCAGCGCGCCCTGGATGTGCAGGTTGCGAACAGCAGATGTCTGGACGCCAAGGCCCACCATTGCGCCTTCCGGGACAACGCTCTGGTTGGAAGCGTTGGGCACACCTGCGCTTCGTTCCGCCTGATACAACAGATCCGAGAATTCAGCCTTTGCCCGCTTGTATCCCGTCGTATTGATATTGGCGATATTGTTGGCAATCACTTCCAAGTTCAACTGTTGAGCATTCATGCCGGTGGCAGCGATCGTGAGCGCTTTCATGGAGTTTCAAAAGTCCTTCCGGCCTTGTCGGCCAAATTCCGTTGATGGGCCTAGATCGGCATACGGCTGATTTCGAGATAGGCTTGGACGATCTTGTCGCGGATCGCGATCGCCGTTTGCAGAGACTGCTCCGCATCCATGACGGCGTTGACGACATCGCGGGTCGGCACGTCCCCGGTCATGCTTTTCATCGAGATCGCTTCCGCGTTCTCGAGTTTGCCGCTGACCGATCCGGCGAGATGGGAGAGGACGTTGTCAAAGGACGTCGCACCGGCCGCGGTAGCTGGCTGAACCTGGTGGGCGACGCGGGCTCCCTGGGTCATCGTCTCTGAGAGCTTTGAAAGTGCGTTGCGGCTGGAAACGCTGAGAAGTTGATCGATCATCAGGAATTCCTCAAGAGGTCGACGGTCATAGCAATGAGTTCGCGTGCTTGCTTGACCACCTGGAGATTGGCTTCATAGGAACGGTTTGCCTCGCGCATGTCCGCCATTTCCACGACCATGCTGACATTCGGATATTTGACGTAGCCCCGCGAGTCCGCGGCAGGGTGACTTGGGTCATACTCCTCGACGAATTCAGAGGTGTCCTTGCCGATCTCGGCAATGCGCACCGTCTCGACGCCTGTGTTGCGGTCGAGCTCGGTGGCAAATGACACGGTCTTGCGTCTATACGGGTCGCTTCCCGCCGTCTTGGCGGTCGACTGGGCGTTGGCAAGGTTCTCAGAAACGATGCGCAGCCGGGTCGATTGAGCGTTCAGACCGGAAGCGGCGACTTTCAGTGCTGCCTGTAACGGATCGGACATTGGCTCAGCCCTTTACCGACGACAGCATCATGCGATGGAACGCCTTCACGATGCTGGTGTTGAGCGCAAACTGCCGGTTGATCTCACCAGATTTGACCATTTCGCCCTCGAGGCTGACCGTATTCTTCGAATGGTTCTGCTCAGTCACAGCATCTTTGCGCAGCGTCGTGGCTGCGATGCCGGACGCATCGATTTCGAGGTGATTTGGATTGGTTGCAGCCATGGTCAAATGCGTCTGCTGCAAAACGTCCTTGAACGGTTCGACGTCCCGGGCCCTGAAACCGGGTGTATTGGCGCTAGCGACGTTTCCGGCGACCGCCGCCTGCCTCACCGAAAGCCACTCGGCCTGACGCGATGCCAGCTCGAACAGATGGATACCCTGCATGTCTTCCTCGCACGTCAGAAGCGCTTAATCTTTGCTTAACCTACGCGGCCAAACTTGCGTGAGACTTGCGGCATGAACAGTTTCGGAACTTATGTTGTTTGCCCGAGTCAGTTGGTTCGGGTGAGGACATCGCCATCCGAAGTCTTGATCGAAAAGCTTCCTGGATCGGTGCCGCGTTCGATTGCGACAAGTGTGCTTCCGTCCGGCAAGGGCGAGCCTTTCTCGACGAACCAGTAGCCACCCTCGTCCTCGATCATCACCAGCCCGCCGACAACCTCGCGAACCAGGAACACTGGCTTGCCCGGAAACGGTTGCTTGCTGGCTTCCTCAATACGCTGCAGCCGGTCTCCCGTCAGCTCCGCGGTCGTCGCCGTCGTCATCGGATCAACGCCCTCGCCAGTTCGCGCTTGTGGTGACGTTTGGTTGCCTTGGGTTTCCCTCACGACCTTCTGGTTGGTGCGGTTGAGGGGATCGCGCACAGCCTTTCCGGACGCCTGCGGCTGCGGCCGCGCATCGAGAAAGTCGTAGTACATCACGAAGGGAAGCACGGCGCAGATCATGGCCAGAACGATGCCGGCACCTTTCAGGTACCCGTCGAGCCTTTTGTCGCGCATGCGCACGGGAGCCGTTTCGGCCGTCTCGGCCTTGCCGGATGCAGGGCGTTTCGTCTCGCGTGGCGTCATGATGGTTCCTTCGGTCTGAGCGCCGCGGCGAGGTCGCTATAGGGATCATTTGACAGCGGCGAGGCCGGTGTCTGCTGCATCGCATTGTAGATGAGCGGAACAAGCGTCACGGCCTGGTCGATATGTGGATCGTTTCCGGTCTGGTAGGCGCCGATCATCCGCAAATCGCGCGTTTCCTCGAACCTCGAAATCAGACCGCGCAGGCTGGTTGCCAGCTTTGCCTGTTCCGGTGTCCAGTTGTGCTGCGCAAGGCGGGATATCGAGCTCAATATGTCGACTGCAGGAAAGCGTCCTTGCGCAGCGATGGCGCGGTCGAGCACGATATGCCCATCCAAGGTACCGCGGATGGCGTCGGCAACCGGGTCATTGTGGTCGTCACCATCGACGAGGACTGCATAAATTCCCGTAATGCTTCCGTGGCCAGTACCCCCTGGCCCGGCGCGTTCGAGCAAGCGCGGCAGCTGACTGAAAACGCTTGGCGGATAGCCGCGTGAAACCGGCGGCTCGCCGGCCGCAATGGCGATTTCGCGCGCAGCATGGGCAAAGCGCGTGATGGAGTCGACGATCAAAAGGACGTTGTTGCCGCGATCGCGAAAGTATTCTGCAATTGCTGTGGCGGTGTTCGGAGCGAGACGTCGCATCATAGGGCTTTCGTCGCCCGTTGCCACGACTGCAATCGTCTTGTCGAGCTTACCGGCCATTGTGTCTTCAAGCATGTCGCGCACTTCGCGGCCGCGTTCGCCAGTGAGTGCCAAGACGACGGTGTCGAAGTCAGCGGCCTTGGTCATCATTGCCAACAGCGTCGATTTTCCGACGCCCGAACCTGCAAAGACACCCATGCGCTGTCCGAAACAGATCGGGACGAAAACGTCTACGACGCTAACCCCGCACCGCAGCGCTCTCTCCACCCGGCCTCGGTTCATCGCCAATGGTGCCGCGCGATCGACCGACATGGACTCGGTTCCCGCCGCAAGGAGCCCCTTGTCGTCAAGTGGCTCCCCAAGCGCGTTGATAACCCTGCCCTTCCAGCTTTCGGTTGGAGATATGCGAAGCGGGCCTTCGGGAAATACGGGCGTTCCGAGCGGCGGCATGATGCGGTCGTCGAACGGCTTGATCAGAACACGCTTCTGTTCGAGGCGCACGACCTCCGCCGGGTATAGTCCGCCGTTAGCCCGCACCATTACCATGTCGCCGAGTTGGGTTTTATCCGAAATACCACGCACACCGATCGCGGAACGAGATACGTCCTCGACATAACCGCCCGTTGCAAAAGCGCGTTCGCACGCTGCCTGTGAAACGAGGCGCGCCAGCGCGTCGAGACTGCCCTTTCGCTCGGTAATGGTTTGCAGTGCGGTTTCGAGAGCGTGCATCGGCTATTCCAGCGCTCTGAGATCGAAGCTTTGACTCACGTGCTTGACCCGAGTGTCCTGACCGCGTCCTTGAATGTGTTCTCATTGCCGCGCAGCAGCGCGTCCACGCGCTCGAAGGCGCGAGTGACATTCATCAGCCGGGTCATCTCGCTGATGGCATCGACATTGGACCCCTCGATCGCACCTTGAATTACGCCCGCGTCGGGATTGTCGATCGCCGGCTGCGCTGCAACACTCGGAATGACCGCCGAATTGTCGAAGTAGGTCAGCTTGGCATTCGGATCGATCGTGAAAAGCCCGATGACACCAAGCTGGCGCCCATTCTGGGAAACGGCTCCCGAGGGCGAAATCTGCGGGGGGCCGCCATTGGGATCAATCGTCAGCGGTTGTCCGCCTGCGTCGAGGATAGGATAGCCCTTGACTGACAGGAGTTCGCCGGTCGTCGACATCTGCATGCGACCATCGCGGGTAAACACCTGCCCAGCGGGCGATTGCAAGGAAAACCAGACGGTTCCCTTGGCCGCAACGTCGAGCGGATTGCCAGTCTGGGTGATGGGTCCGGCTTCGGTCTTGATGAAGCTCTCGCCTGCGCTGACGAAGCTCGAATTCTCGGCGGCTTTCGAGACCATGACATCGAATTTCATGCCGGTGGCTCGAAAGCCGGGTGTTGACATGTTCGCGACGTTGTGGGCGAGCGCGTCAAGCCGCCTTTCAAGCGATATCTGCGAGGAGAGCCCGACATAGATTGAGTTTTCCATTAGCGGCCCCCTAGTTTGAACGATTGCAGAGTGGTCAGGACGCTGTCGGTAATACCGATCTGTGTTGAACCGCCGATGAGCAGCGACGGTATGCTTGTCGAAGTAGAAGGGTTTTTCATCTCGTACATCGCGGTGAAGCGCGTGATCAGCTTGTCGAGCTTGGCAGGATCCTTGAGGTCAGCAAGGTTGAGCTTGTCCTCCACCATCTTCGCCTGCCGGTCTATGTCCATGCTCGATGTCTGCGCGGGGATCGAGAAGGTCGTCTGAAAGACCTGCAGGAGCGCCTTGTCGCCAAGGATCTGATAGGCATTGTCGATCGTCGGGGCCTTGCGCGCGAAGTAAAGCGCGAGGCGAACGCCTTCGTTCTGCTGGCCCGTTTCCACCTCCAGGGTCTGGCGGACATATTTATCGACGATTGGCTGCAGCGTTCCGGGCTGGGTCGTTGCCTTGTCGCCGTATTTCGCGAAGTTGAAGGCCGTCGCCAACTCCTTGTAGCGACCGTCATTGAGCTTGTTGGCGAAAGCTTCGTCGCTGTCTATACCCTCGGTCAGCACCTTGCGGACGAATGCCTTGGCATAGGCCATGTCGCTCAGTCCAAAGGCTTTCAAGGCGAAGTTGTAAAGACGCGTGTCTTTCATGAAATCGTCGACGGATTTCACGTTCCCGATGTTCTTCAGGTAATACTCGCTGTCGCGCTTGACTGCGGGTTCCGCGGAGACACGGGCAAGTGACCGAGGCAAATCCTTGGCGATCAAGGTGTAGCTCGTCAAAGTATTGATCATGATGCGCCTTTCCCGAAGGGTTTGCGCATATGTGACAGACCAAGCTTGCCTGAAACTGTCCGCGGTCCAGGGCTGATCCTGCAAGGTTCACACAAGCCGAACCTGCTAGCTCTCGCTTCGCTGGCAAATCTGCGGGAGAGTGACTTGGGTATTCTTATTGGACTGGTCGTGACGATGGGGTGCCTACTTGGCGGATTTATCGCCATGGGTGGACACGTCACCGTTCTTATGCAGCCATGGGAATTTGTCATCATCGGCGGTTCCGCCTTCGGGACCTTCCTCGTTGCCAATCCGTTTTCGGCGGTCAAGGATACGGGCCGCGCCTGCATGGAAGCCTTCACCAACAAGATCCCGAAGCAAAGAGATTATCTGGATGTTCTCGGTGTTCTCTACGCTTTGATGCGGGAACTGCGCGCGAAGTCGCGTAACGAAGTCGAAGTTCATATCGACAATCCGACGGAGTCATCGATTTTCCAGGCCTTCCCGAGCGTGTTGAAGAACCACGACCTGACGAATTTCATCTGCGACTACTGCCGACTCATCATCATCGGCAATGCGCGTTCCCATGAAATCGAAGCGCTGATGGATGAAGAACTCCACACCATCGCGCGCGATAAGCTGAAGCCCTACAACGCAATGGTCAGCGTTTCGGAGGGCCTTCCAGCGCTCGGCATTGTCGCCGCTGTGCTCGGCGTCATCAAGGCCATGGGCGCGCTCAATGAATCGCCGGAAATCCTCGGCCATCTCATCGGCGCCGCGCTGGTGGGCACCTTTGCCGGAATCTTTCTTTCCTATGGCGTGGTCGGGCCGATCGCGACGAAGATCAAGACTACCCGCGAAAAGCAGAACCGGCTCTACATGATCGTCAAGCAGACCCTGCTCGCCTATATGAATGGCGCCCTGCCCCAGATCGCACTCGAATACGGGCGTAAGACCATTTCAGCTTACGACCGCCCGTCGATCGATGTGGTCGAGCAGGAGACGCTGTCACCGGCGCCAATGCAACAGGCGGCATAGATGGTCATGGAAGCTGAAGCCGAAACGAAACGACCGGACGTCCTCGCAGAGAGCATTCTACGCGCCGCCGGCATGTCGGTCGACGATCTCAAATCGTTGGAGACCGTTTTCCGGGAACTCGCTGCATCGTTCGGCACACGATTTGCTGGACAGACAGACGTGCCCGTCGCCGCCGAACTCGCCAGCGTCAAAACGCTGGAAAAAGACGCGATCACGGACGCATTGGCGCAATCCGGGCTTGTCGGGCTCGTTCCCGTGTCAAAATGGGGCTCCCGCGTCGTCCTCGCCGCAGATCGCAACTTCATCGATTGCGGCATTGAGGCGCTGTTCGGCTCTGGCGCTAGCTCTGGGACAGCCAGTCCTGCACGGCCGCTCACGTCGGTAGACCTCATCATCGCCCGGCAAGTCTTTGCCGACGTAACGGCATCGCTCGACCATATGTTCGCTGGCGGTGCGGACTCGCTATTCCAGGTTGGTGACCTCAGCGAACCAGCCCATCTCGCGCCGAACACCGTAACAGAAACCCGCATGATCTCCTGCGCCATCACGTTGAGGTCGGCGGGTCGTTCGGGACAGATTCTGATCCTCTTGCCGCGATCCAGTTTCAAACCGATGCAGGACGCGATTGCCCGTATGCTGCGTCAACCGGCCCATCATTCCGATCCGGCCTGGGCGAAGAAGCTAAGGCTCGAAGTCAGTAGGGCACATATCGATGTCGAAGCTTATCTCCAGCAAGGATCGATGACGCTCGAGCAGCTGGCGCTGCTGAAGCCGGGTCACATCCTGCAGCTTCCCAAGGACGCAATCGACCAGGTGCGGCTGCGCAGCGGCTACCAGGCCCTCTATAAGTGCCGCCTTGGCAAAGCTGGAAGCGCCTTCACTGTCCGGATTACCGACCCAATCAATGAAGAAGAGGACCTCCTTGATGAGCTTGCCGCTGGTTAATCTCGTCTCGATCGTTCTGACGGCAGTTTCGCTGGTCATCTTCCTTGTGGCGCTGCGCAAGGCAAATCGCCTCAACGCGATGAGCCGGGTGATGGCCCACCAGGTGGCAAGTTCGGCCGCTAATCTGCAGCATGCTCTGGCGATACTTCAGGCCGAACGCGAAACGTGCCGCGATGAAAGCGTGCGACTCGAAGCGCGCCTGCGCGATTCCGACCGCGTCCGCTCTGAAATCACCCGTGCCATCGATCTTGTCGAGCGGGCGAAGTCGGACCTGAAGGATGGCGTGCGCATGCCGCCGGTCTCGGTTCAGCCGTCCATGGCCGCCCCAAAGACGTCGGCGCCCACGGCGGCACAGGCCGAACCGCCGGCAAGAACACTTCCTGTCTTCGTCAACCGCATCGTTCGCACTGCAGATGTTGCAAGCGTCGTCCTCTAACCTTCATCGGGATAAATAGACCATGGCCCCAAACGATAGGAATTCGATCGAAGACGAGCTCAATGAAGCGATCGAGGAATTGAAGCGCGACGACCCGCAGCCCCAGCGCAAGCCGGCAGGCGCGAAGCCCAATATCGATCTCATCATGGGCATCCCGGTCGACGTACAGGTGGTGCTCGGCAGCACGTCGATGCCTGTCGCAAACCTTATGAAGCTTGGCCGTGGTGCCGTCGTCACCCTTGACAAGCAGATTGGCGATCCGGTCGATATCGTCGTCAACGGCCGTGTCATTGCCAGGGGTGAGGTCATCGTCCTCGAAGATGATTCTTCCCGCTTTGGCGTCAGCCTTACCGAAGTCATAGGCAGCGGTGCTTGAGCCGCATGAGCGACCAGGAAACATCTGACGCGGCGAGTACCATTCGCGACCTGAGCGGTCCGGAGAAGGTTGCCGCACTACTTGTAGCGATCGGACGGCCATCCGCATCTCGCCTTCTCAAGCATTTTACTGCCGACGATCTTCGGTCGCTCGCCGGTCATGCCCGTAAGCTTGAACCGATCACGCCGGGCGATTTTGAGGAACTCGTCAAGGAGTTCGAAAATGCCTTCGCCGACGGCGCGCCGGTGTCCGAGGCCGGCATGCGCTTCGAGGGTCTCCTGCGCGAGACGCTTTCGGCGGAGGATGCGAGTGCGGTAATTGAAAATCGCCGTCCCGAACTGCTTACACAGGAATCGGTCTGGGACCAGCTTCCGCGCATTCCTGCGGATGTGCTTCATGCCTATCTCGTCGCGCAGCATCCGCAGGTCTCGGCCTACGTTATTTCACGCTTGCCCTCGGACGTAGCAGCAAAGCTGCTTATACGGTTTGCTGCGGCCGAACGCAGCGCCATCATTCAACGCAACTTGCACATTCGCAAGGTCACGCCGGCAATCTCGACGATGCTCGAAGGCATTCTGCAACAGGAAGTGACCGGCAAGGAGAACACGAGTTCGGAAAAGAGCCATCACGGCACGATCGCCAACATCATCAACCAGCTCGATAAGTCGGATGTCGACGAAATCCTCGCGGGCCTTTCTGATCTCGGGGCCGACGATCTCGCCAAGATCAAGGCCAAGCTCTTCACCTTCGAGGACATTGCGCGCCTGTCGCAGCGTGCGCGTCTCGTGCTGTTCGACGAGATCCAGACTGAT
Source organism: Phyllobacterium sp. (assembly GCF_037994425.1). NCBI lineage: Bacteria > Pseudomonadati > Pseudomonadota > Alphaproteobacteria > Hyphomicrobiales > Phyllobacteriaceae > Phyllobacterium > Phyllobacterium sp. Next base: position 14,485 of record NZ_JBBNAM010000217.1, on the reverse strand, counting down.
GTCGTCACGACCGCTCTACACGGATGCGATCCGCATTTGCAGGAACTCATCCTGCAGTCGCTCTCGACGCGTGGCCGCCGCATGGTCGAGACGGAGCTTTCCAACCAGTCAAATGTCAACGCCAACGTCGTGACCGAAGCGCGCCGCGTTATCGCGCGCACGGCGATCAGTCTCGCAGAGCGTGGTAACCTCAAGCTCGACATAGAGGATCCGGCTTCGTGAGGCGTGGATAGCCCATGTCGGAAGGCGCCGACAAAGACAGCAAAACCGAGGAAGCGACTGAGAAGAAGATCAGCGATGCCATTGAAAAGGGAAATCTTCCATTTTCACGCGAAGTGCCAATCCTTGCCTCGATCGTGGCCTTCCTTGTCATCACGGTTTTCGTCGCGGTGCCAGGCGGCCTGAAGCTTACTGCGTTCCTTTTCGAACTGCTCGATAAATCCGACGACTGGCGGCTCAGCAGTGCGGACGATGCAAGGCGACTGTTCGGTATCGTCGGTGGCGTGGTGGCCTTGGCGCTTCTGCCGATCCTTATCATCGTACCGGGCGCAGGCATCCTAGCGTCCGTCCTGCAAAACGCGCCGCGCATCGTGTTCGACCGTATCGAACCGCAGTTCTCACGGATTTCAATCGCCAAAGGTTGGTCACGCGTTTTCGGCTCCGCCGGACAGGTCGAGTTCCTCAAATCGACGGTGAAGTTCGTGGCGGCCAGCGTGATCGTCTTCATGATCTTTTTCGAAGACAGCCGCTTCTTCGTCGAGGCCATCATTACGGAACCAAATGCGCTGCCGGAACTCATCCGCACGCACATTGTCCGTCTACTCTCGTCAGTCACGATCGCGGTGACCGTTCTTGCTGCATTCGATCTGGCGTGGACCCGCATCCATTGGCGCAGCGAGTTGCGCATGACGCGACAGGAAGTGAAAGATGAGCACAAGCAGGCCGAGGGTGACCCGCTCGTCAAGTCACGCCTCCGTTCGCTCGGTCGTGACAGGGCACGCCAGCGCATGATCGCTTCAGTTCCAACCGCAACGCTGATCGTCGCAAATCCGACACACTTCTCGGTTGCTTTGCGCTATGTTCCGGCACAGGATTCGGCGCCAGTGGTCGTGGCCAAAGGCCAGGACATCATTGCACTGAAGATCCGGGAGATCGCCGAAACGAATGGGGTGCCGATCTTTGAGAATGTCCAGTTGGCAAGGGCGTTGTATAAACAGGTCCAGGTCAACAACGTGATTGCTCCGGAATTTTACAAAGCAGTTGCCGAGCTTATCCAATTCGTAAATGCACGTCGAAAATAATTGCCTAAGGTCGTAATCGGATCAATGCATGAAGAAAACGCAGTATTCCGCAGCCCGCGTCGAGATCATCTCCGGACATTTGAGGGAGGTCGTCGATGACCTGCGGTTGGTGGACGTGGCGGACTTTATCGCGTTCATTCGCTGCGAACTCTTCGGCAACATCGCCGACATCGTCAATTCAGCCACGGAACTGACTTTCTATCCGGATACGCTCACATTCGGCCTTGGCGGCGAGTATACGCTCGACTGGAACACAGCACCGAAGGTCATGCTCGATTTCGAATTCAAGAACATGGGCGTGAATGCCTATTTCCGCCTAACGCTCGCCGCCGATTCCAGTGAGATCGATCTCCATCACGTCAGATTTTCCGAGACCGGGCGAAGTCCGGCCGACAATACTACTCTCCTCGCCGCAGCTTTCGAAAATGCCCGACTGCCGCAACTTACGACGCCTGAAAGCCTAGGCTAAGGCTAGCGCCGTCTAGAACTTGTTGCTGATCGCGGGCATTTCAATCATGCCAAGGGCAAGCGCTGTTGCAACAGTGGAGGTTCTGTTCGAGCAGCCGAGCTTGTTCTTTGCATTGGTCAAATAGGTCACGACCGTCCAGCGCGCGATATTGAGGATCTCACCGATTTCACCATCTGTCTTGCCGTTCGCCGCCCAGTAGAGACAGTCGATCTCCCGCTTGGTCAAGAGATGCGCTACTGATGCTACGAGCGCAGGGTTGCGGTTGCTGTGCAGGCTGCTGTGGAGCTTTGCCGATACACCCGCGAGCCGTTTGCCGACATTGCCGATGAAGTTGAATTGTTCGGCCGATTGCGCATCGAAAGTGAAACCGGTGACGCCGCGGAAGCCGTGTGAGTTCGACGTTGACACGGCGAGAAACAAATTGCCGAGCCCACGCAACTGGCAGTCGCGCAAAAACTTTTTTGACTCCGTCGGCAAGGTTTTGTCTTCCGCCAGATTTCGGACCGCCCCTGTAGCATCGGGAGTGCGCCGCGCTTGCATAATGCCCTGCACCAGCGGATCGACGCGATAATAGTTCTTGGCGGAGTAGCGGACCACCCAGTGGATCGGCAATGTCGTCAACACAGAGATTTCAGCATCTTGGCTGCGTTGCGGCCCGGCAAGATCCGAATAGCCGATGTGGGTGACATAGCGACAGCCCAATTGCTGGCGAATATCCCTCAGCATTTCCAGAGTGTCTTGCTTGAGGCTGCCGCTATAAAAACCTTCCTGGAAATCCGGGAAATGAGCCAGATCAAAATGCATGGGCAGCACAAACCACTTCTTTCAGCATTATATGCCGGCATCACTAGTAATTCAGAAATCAAGATTGCTTCGACTCCAAAGAATCAAGCACGTGCACATGGTTGCACTAGCTTGGTGCACGCACAAGATATGGGCATCTCTATTTTTGGTTTTGCACAATTAGCTACAACTCAGCAAGCTGTTCCGCTGCAATGTATAGTTGCATTCCTACAGCCATCAGCTTGCTTTCCATGTATCAATACCGGGTCTTTTTGTCTTTCGTGCCACGCGCACACGTGCAATCGATACGGCATCGCCTGCCACTCGCGATTGTGCTAATTCCAGCCAATGTCAAAATCATCAAACGACAATTTCTTTGATACGGTCCCCATCTTTGTGGAATTCGAAGGCGTCGTCGATACGGCCAACTATCAACCACTTCCCGATGACTGGGTGCTCGCAACAGCCGATATCGTCAGCTCGACCCAGGCAATCGCGGATGGCCGCTATAAGGCAGTCAACATGGCGGGGGCAAGTGTGATTTCGGCTCTGCTTAATGCAGTCGGCAAGAAAGACTATCCTTTTGTTTTTGGCGGCGACGGCGCTCTGGTGGCGCTTCCGGCCTCTTTGGCGGGAAAGGCGCGCGAAGCGCTCGCCGCTGTTCAGGCCTGGGTGGCAGAAGACCTCCAGCTCAATCTCCGCGCTGCCCTTGTGCCCATGGTGGATATAAGGGCGATGGGGCTCGACGTCCGTGTTGCCCGTTTCGGGGCGAGCCCGGATGTTTCCTATGCCATGTTTGCGGGGGGCGGGGCGAGCTGGGCCGAAGCGCAAATGAAGGCCGGCAAATATATCGTCAATCCAGCGCAATCTGGAACGCGCCCGGATCTGACGGGCTTGTCCTGCCGATGGAATCCGATCGAAGCCCGCAATGGCGTTATCGCCTCGATCATTGCGATGCCGGGCACGCCGGGCGCCAGCGCGCAGTTCCGGAACCTGGTCTCCGGGATCGTGGCCGTTGCCGCCGGGCAGGGACACGGTGCCCATCCCCTGCCCGCCGAAGGCCCGACGATCAAGTTTACGACGAAGGGGGTCGACGCCGAGGCCCGGGCGGCAGCGCCCCCAGGCAAACGGTTTACCCGCAAGCTGGCAATCATTGCCCAGATTATTCTGATATTCGTTCTCGACCGGTTCGGCCTGACGGCCGGGGGTTGGGATCCAAAGGTATACAAGCGTGAACTGGTTCAGAACTCCGATTTCCGCAAGTTCGACGACGGTCTGAAAATGACCATCGATATCGAACCCGAACGCCTGCACCGTATCGAGATGCTGCTTGAGGACGCCTCAAGCGCAGGTATTGCGCGCTACGGCCTGCACCGGCAGGATTCCGCTCTCATCACCTGTTTCGTGCCGACACCCATGGCGCACGACCACATCCATTTCATCGATGGCGCGGCTGGCGGCTATGCGATGGCGGCGAGTAACCTGAAGGCCAAGTTATCGTAGCCTTGAGGTATCAGGATTTCACGATATGCACGGCTGAAAGTTCCAACTTGGCAAAAATATTGCGCGTATCAATGATGAGAGGCGACCAGCGTGCGAGGTCAGCATAGTTCACATCGTCATGGTCGGTGGCGATGAGAAGGGCGTCGTAGGACATTACCACTTCTTCGGTTAGCGCAACGGACGTGCGTCCTTTAAGACTCATATGCTCGCGCGTTGTCGGGACTTCTGCAACGAAGGGATCATGATAGTCGGCACGTCCGCCCCGTTCCTCGATGATCTCAATCAGTCGCAGTGACGGGCTTTCGCGTATATCCGGTACGTTCTTCTTGTAGGCAAGGCCGATGATGAGAACGCGCGAGCGGCTGAGTGCCTTGCCCGCGCGCATGTCGAGTGCCTCGGCGAGGCTGCCGACAACATAGCGCGGCATTGCCGCATTGATCTCGCCAGCAAGCTCAATGAACCGCGTTGGCAGTTCATATTCGCGCGATTTCCAGGTGAGGTAGAACGGATCAATGGGGATGCAGTGCCCGCCAAGTCCGGGTCCGGGATAGAACGGCATATAGCCGAAAGGCTTGGTCTTCGCAGCCTCGATAACTTCCCAGATATCAATGCCCATTGCCGCATAAAGCGTCTTCAGCTCATTGACGAGCGCGATATTCACAGCCCTGAAGATGTTTTCGGTCAGTTTGACCGCCTCGGCTGTCGCATTCGACGATACCGGAACGACGGTCTTTACTGCGGCGCCATAGAATGCCTGCATGAGGGCGCGTGCCTCATCACCGTCGCCGGCAACAATCTTCGGGATGGTGGCGGTACTGAAATCGCGGTTGCCCGGATCTTCACGCTCCGGCGAAAAACCAAGGAAAAAGTCGACGCCGGACTTGAGGCCGGTTTCTTCAAGAATGGTTTTGACGATGTCGTCCGTCGTACCTGGATAAGTCGTCGATTCCAATATGATCAGTTGTCCAGGGCGCAAGGTAAGAGCAATCGAACGGCTCGTTGCCTCGACATAGGAGAGATCGGGATCGCGGTGCTTGGTAAGCGGAGTAGGGACGCATATGACGACCACGTCGCAGGTTACCAAGCGGGCAAAATCCGTCGTCGAGCTAAAGCGTCCTGCGCCTGTCTCCGCCATGAGCACTTCGCCGGACACCGCTTCGATATAGGATTGTCCTGAGTCGAGCGCGATGATCTTGTCTGGATCGATATCAAAACCGGTTACCGTGAATCCACTGCGCGCCAACGTTATTGCCAACGGCAGGCCAACATAGCCAAGTCCGATCACCCCGGCTTTTGCCTGGCGCGCTTCGATTTTGCCGTAGAGCTCTGAATAGGGTGAAGCGGCCAAGGTGATCTCTTTCGTGCCAAAGCAAGCCCAGTCTGGTTGCCTTAGATGGCTGCAATGACAGGGAGTGTCAAGCGAGGCAAATTGAGTCAGGAGCGTGTCAGCTTTGTCACGATGAAGTGACGATAACCTATTGTCTCACCTGGTCGAGGCACCCATGTGTGGGACATAGAACAACGACCGATAGAGGATTGCCGCCGACCTACCCCGCTTCAGTGCATCGGATTGGTTTCCTCATGGACGCGCGCGTCCGCGCCGAGCGTTGACACCAAACCCCGATTCACTCATTTTCAGTCTACACGGATTGGTTGTGCCGATATGGTGCTTGTCCGAACAGTAGATGTGCCGGGGAACGGACGTGGCTCGCATTTGTAAGGACCAGCGATGAGCGCGACCCAATCTGACGTTTCCATCATACTTCTCGACAAGGTAGCCGACTGGCTGACCCATTCTTCGCTTGCGGGAGACAATCTTGAAACCATCGTACGGGGATTTTGTGAGCGCATAGCGGCGGCCGGCCTGCCTATCGCCCGGGTCAACCTCTCATTCTCCATGCTACACCCTTTGTACGACGCTCTGGGTTTTACTTGGAAGCGCGCCACCGGCATGACTGTTGAGGGCTATCGCCACGATCCCAGCGGCAAGCCCGAGCGCTTCCTGCTTAGCCCCTACTTTTACCTTCTGAATAACAATCTCGAACATTTGCGTCGGCGCCTCGACAATGATGGTGGTCCAGTGGAATTTCCTGTCCTCGACGAACTGCGCCAAGAAGGAATTACCGATTATCTCGCTTTTCTGCAGTCGTTTGGTGGCCAATCCACGCAAGGCATGATGGGATCGTGGTCGACCGACAGCAGTGGCGGCTTCAGCGACGCGATGATTGCGGCGCTGTTGCGGCTGCAGAACCATCTTGCCGTCGCGGCAAAGATGGCAGTTCTCGGCAAACTCGCGGACAATATGCTGACCACCTATCTCGGCGGCAATGCCGGCAAGCGTGTCCTCAATGGTCAGATCCGTCGCGGCGATGGCGAGACCATCCGCGCAGCTCTCGTCATGGCTGACATGCGCGAATCTACTATGCTTGCCGAAAAGGAAGGCCGGCAGGCCTATATCGACACGCTCAATCATTTCTTCGATGCGATCGCAGCTCCTTTCAACCGTAGCGGCGGCGAAATCATGAGCTTTATGGGCGATGGCTTTCTTGCGGTCTATCCGTGTGGTCGTCACAAGGACCCATCGAAGATTGCATGCGACGCTGCTCTGTCGGCCGTGTTCAAGGCGCAGGCACGCGTTTCCGAACTCAACAAGGACCGACGCAGCAACGGGCTAAGTGACGTTCGCTATGGTATTGGCCTCCATGTTGGCAACGTGATGTTCGGGAATGTCGGGCTCAAGGACCGTTTGACGTTCTCGGCATTCGGTTCGGCCGTCAACGAAGTTCAACGGTTGCAGGGGCTCACCAAGAAGTATTCGCACGAGGTCATCGCCAGCCAGGCGTTCGCTTCCTACTGCGGTGGCGACTGGACCACCCTCGGCGAAGAGAAATTGCGCGGTGTCGGCCAGAAAGTTACCGTGCTCCTGCCGAAGTCATCGGGCGAGCCGATTCAGATTGATGACGCCTATGATGATGTCGCCTATGATGGCCTCTCGGAAGCTGAGCAAGTCATGCTGCTGCACCGTGATGCCAAAACTCGTCGACCCCTATTGGAAAAATTCATGCAATGATCGGAAAGACGCTTGCGATGGCTCTCCTCGCCGCCACCTTGAACCTCACCCATGCGGCAGCCGATCCGGGAACCGACGTCCTTTACGATGGCTTCGATGGCAAGGATTTCGCGCCGAGCGGCGGTCTCTACTACCGCAAAAATTTCGAACAGCGAGCGGGAACCGTCGAGTTCCAGTCGGACGTAAAGCTCAGTGGTTCCGGCGCGTTGAAATTGAGCGTGCGCCCTTTTTGCCCGGCTTCGAAAAAGAACTGCAGCGAGCGGGCCGAAATCTGGGAAAAGACAGACCGGCGCGTGCCCTACGATCAGGGTGTATGGTACGGCTTCGCGGTCAAATTCGCCGATCCGATACCAATGGACGATCATCGCTATCTGATTGCCCAATGGAAGCGTGAAGTCGGGCCTGATGCTGTGGGCGACTTTAGCCCCTTCCTAGCGCTCCGTCTCAACCAGGGGAAGCTTTTTGCGACGATCGAGACGAATTACGTGGCGCCCGGCTCATCGGGGTCGAGTAGCGTGAAATCCTGCGGCGAAGCCAGGACGCCGATTTGGTACCGGCCAGATGTCAACCAGATGCGTGCTCTTGTTGCAACGGACTCGACCTGGACGCCGCAGGATGGGGGCCAATTCAGCGCCTGCACCAATGAAATTGTTGTTACGGATCATGGCAACAAGCTACCGACGCCAGATTCAGGCTGGATTGACTTTGGCATTTACAGCAAGCCCGGGCCTGACGGGTCGGGTCATGTCGAGATTTTCGCCAACAACAAGTGGATCGTTACGATCAAGGGCCGGATCGGCCATGGTGACGAGGGCCTCGGGAAGAACCAATATTTCAAGTTCGGTCCCTACCGCGCCGCGGACGATACCAATTGGACGCTCTATTATGACAATTTTCGCCGTTCGCCGCGGTGCGAGGACGTGCTTGCACAGGACGCTTGTCCCGCGCCATAGCGGAAATGATTACGGATACCTCACCTCAATCGTCCCTTCGGGAAGGACAACTTGGCCCTTCGTCGATACGACTGTCGCCAGCTTGTCATGCGTGGTCACTGACCCTACCTTCCGTGTAAGACACACGTAAGATATGTCTTATCAAGTCCATTGCTCAGACCCCGTCTGTATTGACGCCGCAATTTGGCAGGTGCACGTAGAACGCAAATCTAACCTGCTAGACTCACCCAAGACCGTACGATAGTCTCGTTTGCAAATAAACGATAAATGATGTGCTGCGGGGAACAGTTGGCTCACATGAAATCCGGGTCTGATCTGCTGCGTATCGAGAACCTGGGCATCTCCTTCTCGATGCTTGGCGGACGGTTGCACGTCGTCAAAGGCGCCAATCTGCGGGTGCTTCCTGGAAAGGTCACCGCGCTCGTCGGAGAGTCCGGTTCCGGTAAATCCGTCATAAGTCAGTCGGTTATGGGTATTCTGCCCAACACGGCAAAAGCGACGGGAAAAATCTTTTTCACCGATCCCCTGGATGGCAAGACAACGGACATTTTGCAGTTGCCGCCGGACGGCGAGGCGATCAGGGCCTTGCGCGGCAGCCGCATGGCCAAGATTTTCCAGGAGCCCATGACCTCACTGTCGCCACTTCATACCGTCGGTAACCAGATCAGCGAGGTCCTAGCGATCCATACCGATGCAACAAAGGATGAACGGCGCGCGCGGACCGAGGAGATGCTTGGTCACGTCGGCTTCGACAATCCCAGCCGCACCTATGACATGTATCCCTTTGAACTTTCGGGCGGTATGCGCCAGCGCGCGATGATTGCCATGGCGCTGATCTGCCGGCCAGCCCTGCTGATTGCCGACGAACCGACAACGGCACTTGATGTAACGATCCAGGCGCAGATCCTCGATTTGCTGCGCGATCTCCAGCACAAGCTCAACATGGCGATGCTGTTGATCACGCATGATCTGGGCGTTGTCGCCAACATGGCCGACGAAGTCGTGGTGATCTATCACGGTGAGATCATGGAAGCCGGGCCAGTCGAGGCAATTTTCCGCAATCCGCAGCACGCCTATCTGAAGGGACTTATGGCTGCCGTCCCGCATTTCGACATGAAGCCCGGCGAACGGCTGAAAGCCCTGCGTGAAGTTCCTGTAAAGACGGACTCGCTGTGGGCAAAGAAGAAGCAGATCGAGAGCGCGCCGGACATTCTCCTTTCGGTTCGCGATCTGACGAAGACGTATACGACCCGAAAGTCTGGGCTCTTCGGCGGCAAGCACAGCACTGAGGTGCGTGCCGTCGATGGTGTCAGTTTCGACATAAAGCGGGGCGAATGTCTTGGCCTTGTCGGTGAAAGCGGTTCCGGGAAAACCACCGTCAGCAAGATCCTTATGCGTGCGGTCACGCCCAACAGTGGGTCCGTGACATTCGATGACGGTTCCGGCAAGATCGATGTTCTCACCGCGCAGGGCGATGAGCTGATGGACCTGCGGACCCACATCCAGATGGTGTTTCAGGATCCGGTATCGTCGCTTTCCCCGCGCATGACCGTCCAGAACATCCTGAGCGAGCCCCTCGAAATCCATGGGCGCGGCGACCGAGCCTATCGGCTGGAGAAGGTGCGCGGCTTGATGCAGGCGATCGGGCTCGACCAGCGCTATCTCAATCGCTATCCGCACAGCTTCTCAGGCGGCCAGCGCCAGCGCATCGGCATTGCCCGGGCCCTCGCCCTTGGCCCGCAGCTCTTGATCTGCGACGAGCCCGTGTCGGCGCTCGACGTTTCAGTGCAGGCGCAAATCCTCAACCTGCTCAAGGATTTGCAGAAGCAGCTCGGATTGACCTATCTCTTCATCTCCCACAATCTGGCCGTGGTCGATTACATGGCAGACCGTATCGCGGTCATGTGGGGCGGTCGTATTGTCGAGCTTGCCCCAAGGGAGGTCATCCTCCGCAATCCGGTTCACCCCTATACGCGCGGTTTGCTCGCGGCGGTGCCTTTTCCTGATCTCGATCGCCCGCTCGATTTTGCCACGCTGGAGGCGAGCGACGCCTCCGATCAACAGTCCTGGGGACCGCAGTTTAGGTCTGACGGAACGGAGGGCGCGCTTATACCCGCCGATCTCGGTGACGGGCACATCGTTCTTGCACGACGCCATGTCGATGTCCGGGAGCTTCATCCTTGGTAACGCGGCGCACAATTCTCGGCGCGCTTGGTTGCGCCATGCTCCCCCGGGTCACGCATGCGGCTGACCGCGAGCTCGAACACGAGCCGGAATTCCTTGCCGATCGGCTTATCGCCCGTAGCCTGCCGCCGATCGCGGAGCGCCTGCCTAAACAGCCGCGAATTGTACCGCTCAGGAACATGGGCCGCACGCCCGGTCGGTATGGCGGGACGGTCCGCACCATCATCGGCAGTGCCAAGGACATCCGCCTGATGACGATTTACGGCTATGCGAGACTCGTCGGATACGATGAACATCTCGTCATGCAGCCGGACATACTTGAGGCCTTCGAGTCCGATAAGGACACGGTCTTCACCTTCAAGTTGCGCGAAGGTCATAAATGGTCTGATGGATCGGCGTTTACCACGGATGATTTCCGCTATTGGTGGGAAGATGTTCTGTTGAACAAAGATTTGACGCCGGGTGGCGGTTCGCTCGATCTGCGTGTCGACGGCAACCTGCCGCGCTTTGAAGTCGTCGATGAATTGACGGTGCGTTATTCCTGGGAGAGGCCCAATCCCAATTTCCTGCCCGGTCTCGCCGGGCCACAGCCGCTCATCATCGTTGGACCTTCGGCTTATCTCAAGCAATTTCACAAGAAGTACCAGGACGAATTCCGGCTAGCCGCCCTGATGAAGGAAAATCGCGTAAAGAAATGGGCCGATCTTCATATCAAGATGGCGCGCGAGTACCGGCCAGAGAATCCTGAGCTTCCGACGCTGTATCCCTGGAGGAATACTACCGCGCCGCCTGCGGAACAGTTCATTTTCGAGCGAAACCCCTTTTTCCACCGCGTTGATGAGAATGGCAAGCAATTGCCGTACGTCGATCGCTTTATCCTTAACGTCAGTTCATCATCCATCATTCCGGCAAAGACGGGCGCCGGAGAAAGCGACCTGCAGGCGACTGGTATCGACTTTAATGACTACACGTTTCTCAAGGACGCCGAGGACCGCTATCCGGTAAAGGTCGATCTGTGGAAGATGACCCGCGGCTCTCGCCTTGCCATCTTGCCAAATCTTAATTGTGGTGACGATGTTTGGCGAGGTCTTTTCCGTGATGTCAGAGTACGTCGCGCCCTGTCTTTGGCGATCGACAGGCACGAGATCAATATGGCGGTTTTCTATGGTCTTGGAAAGCCGAGTGCCGATACGGTTCTTCCGGAAAGCCCGCTTTTCAAGCCTGAATTTGCCAAGGCATGGGTCGACCACGATCCCGACCAGGCCAATGCATTGCTCGATGAAGCCGGCCTGAAAATCCGTAACGACGAGGGTATTCGGCTTCTGCCCGACGGCAGGCCGGCGCAGATCACGATCGAGACCCCGGGTGAAAGCACACTCGACACGGATGTTCTTGAACTCGTCACCGATCATTGGCGCAAGGTGGGCTTGGCTCTGTTCACGCGGACGTCGCAACGCGACATTTTCCGCAGCCGCGCACAAGGCGGCCACATCATGATGTCGATCTGGTATGGCATCGAGAATGGTGTTGCAACCGCCGATATGAATCCACAGCAGCTTGCCCCGACCGCCGATGATCAGCTGCAATGGCCGCTGTGGGGCATGTACTATCTGTCACTCGGACAGAACGGCCAGGCACCGGACCTTCCCGAAGCCGTTGAACTGGTCAATCTGCAGAACAGCTGGCGCGAATCCTCCAACATGCCCGAGCGAACGGCGATCTGGCAGAAAATGCTCTCGATCTATACGAGCCAGGTTTTTTCGATCGGGCTTGTCAATGGCACGCTGCAGCCCATCCTGCGCACAGCGCGTTTGCAGAATGTCCCAAAGCAGGCGCTCTATGGATTCGATCCGACCTGCTATTTCGGGATTTACATGCCTGATACCTTCTGGCTGAGCGAGGAGCAGGTTTAGAATGTTGAAGTACATCTTGTGGCGCATCGCCGCGATGATCCCTACGCTCCTCATCATATCTGCTCTCGTGTTCACTATCATCGAATTGCCGCCAGGCAACTTCCTCGATAGTCAGATAGCTGAGATGCAGGCCCAGGGCGAAACGGTGAACCTTCAGGATCTGGAGGAGCTGCGCCATCAGTACGGCTTCGATCAGCCGCCGGTCCTGCGTTATTTCCACTGGCTCGGCGGCATGCTCCACGGCGATTTCGGTTACTCCTTCGAGTACCAGTTGCCCGTGAGCGAAGTCGTTGGCGAGCGCATGTGGCTGACGATCCTGGTTTCTTTCGTCACGATCATATTCACTTGGCTCATTGCTTTCCCGATAGGGATGTATTCGGCGACGCACCAGTATAGTTGGAGTGACTATGGGCTTACGCTGCTCGGCCTTCTCGGCATCGCCATACCCAATTTCATGTTGGCGCTGATCCTGATGTACTTTGCCAACATCTGGTTCGGCACGTCCATCGGACATTTGATGGACCAGAAATTCCTGAATGAGCCGATGAGCTGGGAAAAGGCCCGGTCCATCCTTTCGCATCTTTGGATACCCGTCATCATCGTCGGGACCGCCGGCACCGCCGGCATGATCCGGCGGCTGCGCGCCAATCTGCTTGACGAGCTGCAAAAGCAATACGTCATGACGGCACGCGCCAAGGGGCTGCATCCGTTTAAGACGTTGGTCAAGTACCCGTTGCGGATGGCACTAAACTTCTTCGTCTCTGACATCGGATCCATTTTGCCAGCGATTATTTCCGGCGCGGAGATTACGGCCATCGTGCTTTCGCTCGAGACCACCGGTCCGATGCTGATCAAGGCGTTGCAAAGTCAGGATATGTACCTGGCAGGCTCCTTCCTGATGTTCCTCGCGTTCCTGACGGTCATCGGTGTCCTCATTTCCGATATCGCCCTCGCCTTTCTCGATCCACGAATTCGACTTGCGGGCAGGAGCACCAAATGACGGCGCAGCTTCCCTCGCCCGGTGCGCCGCTGCAGCACTATGTTTCGACGGCGCCCTTCGACCCGATGTCCGTCGAGGTGATGACTGACGAGCAGGCAAAAATTCATCTCGCCTCCCAGCGGAAGCTCATGTGGTGGAAGTTCAAACGACACAAGCTCGCGCTGGCCTCGGGCATATTTCTGCTTCTGCTCTACGGTATGATCGTCATTGTCGAGTTTCTGGCGCCATACAATCTGCATACGCGCAATGTCGACTTCATCTATTCGCCGCCGCAGCGGGTTCGTTTGTTCCACGAAGGCAACTTCGTGGGTCCGTTCGTTTATGGGCGCCAAATGTCGCTCAACATGGATACGCTGAAGCGCACCTATTCCGATAATCACAATGACGTTCAACCCATCCGGTTCTTTTGTCGGGGCGACAGTTACAAGTTCTGGGGGATTGTGGAGAGCAATATCCATCTCGTCTGTCCGGCAAAAGGCGGCCAGATGTTTCTCCTCGGCACGGATCGGCTGGGACGGGACGTCCTGTCGCGCATTATCTACGGGGCACGGATATCGCTTACCATCGGCCTTATCGGCATCACGATCAGCTTTGTCCTTGGCATCGTGATCGGTGGTCTTGCCGGCTATCACGGAGGCGTTTTCGATCTCCTGGTACAGCGCGTCATCGAAGTGTTGCAATCTTTGCCTAGCCTTCCCCTCTGGATGGCGTTGGCGGCTATCATGCCGGTAAGCTGGAGTCCGATCCTGATCTATTTCGGTATCACGCTCATTCTCGGCATGCTGGACTGGACCGGACTGGCGCGATCAGTGCGCTCTAAGCTGCTTTCGCTGCGGGAGGAGGACTACGTTCTCGCAGCGCAGTTGATGGGCGCCAGCAGCGCTCGCATTATTGGACGTCATCTCGTGCCGGGCTTCATGTCGCATTTGATCGCTACCGCCACCATCTCCATTCCCGGGATGATCCTGGGTGAAACCGCGCTGAGCTTCCTCGGGCTTGGCCTCAGACCGCCCATTACGAGCTGGGGCGTGCTTTTGACCGAGGCGCGCAGCGTCAACGTGATCGCCTTCTATCCCTGGCTGCTGTTTCCAATGATTCCGGTTATTCTTGTTATTCTTGCATTCAATTTCTTGGGAGATGGGTTGCGCGATGCCGCCGATCCATACAGATAAGGGGCCAACAGGTTCGAGTGCACTGCGCGGGTCAACCCGCAAAACAGAGGGTTTTGACCATGATGCGGCGTTTCGAAGATGCTCGGATCCTGATGTACAGTCACGACACGTTTGGTCTCGGCCATTTGCGGCGCTGC
>NZ_JBBNAM010000216.1:0-2159 GCF_037994425.1 Phyllobacterium sp. | reverse complement strand
GCGAAACTATTGCCTGTCCCTTCCGGGCGTGGCTCGACCCGTAGGCCAATCGTTGCAAGAAAGGGATTGGCCTCCTTGAAGATGACTTCAAGTCCGCGTCCTGTCCCAATCGGCCGCTCGACAAGGATGACCGTACTTTCCTGAAACACCGCGTTAATTCCGTAGTCTGCAAGTAACGTTGCCTGAATGACTTCCTTCTGAACCTCGCCATAAAGCGACAGATACATTTCACTCGCATCTTCATTTGTGCGCAGGTTGATCAATGGGTCTTGTTCCGACAGCTGTTGCAGGGCAACCCATAAAGCGCGGCTTTCAGACGGTCGTTGCGGTGAGACCTGGGTCTCCAGTGTCGGTCGTGCGAATTGCCCTTCGAGATAAGAGCGACCGTCTGCTCCAACTTCATCCCCGATCCGCGCGTCGGTTAGTCCCCCAATCTTGGCGATTTGACCGGCGCGTGCATATTCGTGTCTATGCAGGTTTCCTTCGCCAAAAACCTGGATGCTCGTTACCTTAGTGTTACCAGTTGGCAGTTGAAGATGTCCACGCGCGGCTACCGTGCCTGAAGTCAGGTTAAGGTAGGCGAACTTCTCTCCGCCCCAACCGCGCTCGATTTTGAAGATGCTTCCCTTTACCGGGCCGTCAGGAGAAGGGGTTCTGCTGGGCAAAAGTGTCTCGATTGCTGAGAGGAGTTCCGATACGCCGGTGCCCGTCATTGCGACCCCGCAGTACACCGGATGAATCAGGCCATTGGCGACCTGATCTGCCAGGGCTTTGGTAAGCCGCGCTGGCGTCAACCGCTCCGGAGCAGCAATGAAGTCACGAAGCAGGCAGTCGTCATTGACAGTGAGCATCTCGCAAAGGGCCGAAAAACCCGGATCGTGGCTGACATCGATTGATTTAGCGGTCGCAACGCGGCTTCCGATATCCCTCGCTTCCATCATCGCTATCGGCCGCACCGCCAATTGCTTGGCGATGTCTGCAATGACGTCGAGGTAACGCGCTCCCATCCTGTCGATCTTGTTAACAAAGACAAGGAACGGAATGCCAAGTCGCTGCAGGGCGCGTACCAGGACTCGCGTCTGAGCTTGTACGCCTTCGACGGCCGATACGACCACAATGGCCGCATCGAGCAACCTCAATATTCGCTCGACTTCGGCGATAAAATCTGGGTGACCGGGAGTGTCGATCAGGTTGACGTCCAGATCGTTGATCCGAAACGACACTACAGCCGCAGCGATGGTTATCCCGCGTTGTCGTTCTATGGCGAGGCTGTCTGTTTGGGTGTTGCCGCCATCGACACTGCCGAGTTTGGCGATTGCACCTGTATCGAAAAGGAGGCGTTCCGTAAGGCTAGTTTTGCCTGCATCCACATGAGCTAGGATGCCCAAATTTAATGTGCGCATGATCCGTCAACTTCTCAAAATTTCGGGTTTGAACTTGTTGAGAAGTCACTCGGCGCATTGGGGCCTCCAGGATAGAGAACTATCTGCATCTCAAGTCGCAGATACACTTAGAACTTGTAGTGGCGTTAAAGAATTTCGTCAAGCGAGGGGCCAAACTCGATGGTGGCCTGCTTCAGCAGAGCAGCCGGCTACGTTGCGATCTGCCAACTGCACCACGCCGCGAACCACGCATATGAATTTCGTGTCTGGACACGAGCGCACCAACATTGCGAGCGCAACAAGGAACGTTTCGCGTTTGCTATTTCTATGGATTCCAAGTGTTCGGCATTTTGTCTAACGGTTTGAAAAATAACACAAATAGTATCAGTTAAAATAAACTTTTCGACGAAATCACTAACCTTTGATACAAATAGTTCGAGCTTCGAATTATCTCCGCGTCGGATGTATTTCGCAACCGCTGAACAATTGCTCCTTCGCAATAGGAGCTTGGTGTTCTTTCGCGTTGGATTAGGTCCGCTTTGGTCCCGCCCAAGGTCACCGACGATATGATCCTGGTCCGCAGGCATTCAGGAATGCTGAAATCCGGCTTCAAGGGCGCCGGCAACGCAATCGCAAGGGCCTCGGCCTCGTTCGAACCCCAGTGGTGACCGACCGCGGAAAACCTGTCGAGGCCGAGGCCCTCCACAAACGACTTTGTTCACCTTCCTTCGGCGACACCGATAACGAGAACCCGGGTTCCCGGTGCAAGCTACTCCG
>NZ_JBBNAM010000215.1:0-27257 GCF_037994425.1 Phyllobacterium sp. | reverse complement strand
TCAAGGCGGCGACCTTCGCCTCGCGGCCGAGGATGGGCTCCCTGACTTCGCCCGTGAGCGTCTGTCCGTCATCGATCAATATGTTCGCGCTATTCTCATGGAAGCCGATCATGTCGGCAATACGCTGCGTGAAAACCGTGAATCCGCCAGAGACGAGGGCGGTGTAGGCCCCGAACTTCTTCATTGTCCGCACCAGTTCGGGCCCGCCCGGCATAAGGGTGATACGGCTGGCGATGACCTTATCGATGACACTGTAGGGCAGCCCTTTCAGCAGTGATACGCGTTCACGCAAGGCGGGCTCAAAGGCGATTTCTCCATTCATTGCCCTTGCGGTGATCGCGGCAACCTTGTCGCGCAGGCCTGCCTCCTCGGCAAGTTCGTCGATACATTCCTGCTGGATCATGGTGGAATCCATGTCGGCGATCAGGATCTTCTTTCTTCTCGTGTCCTGGTCCTGCACAACGATGTCAACCGGAACTCCGCCAAGGGCAGCCTCAAGTCTGGCATGGGCTTCTGCCGGATCGGTGCCATCCTTCAAGGAAATGTCGCAGGCAATTCCATCCGCCAGCCAGTAAAGACCTGTTGCATTGACCGCCGCCGAGGCTTTAATCCCGAGCGAAGGCGAAAGGCCCGCCGCGGCGGGATTGGCAATGAGGGTGGCCATCAAAGGCATGGGACAGTTTCCGATCGGGCGGTTGATGTGACAAGACAGACGATCCTGATAGCCGGACCGACGGCAAGCGGCAAGTCGGCGCTGGCGCTTCGCATGGCGAAGGAAATGGGCGGGGTGATCGTCAATGCCGATTCCATGCAGGTCTACGACATATTGAACCTTCTGACGGCACGTCCCGCCGCCGACGATCTTAAGGTCGTGCCGCATTATCTTTACGGCCATGTCCCGCCAGCGCTCGCCTATTCGACCGGCGGCTGGTTCGCCGATGTCGAGCAACTCCTGGGCCGGCAGGAAATATCACAGATGCCGATCGTATTCGTTGGAGGTACGGGTCTCTATTTTCGTGCGCTGCTGGGTGGGCTTTCCGCCATGCCGGAAATCCCTGCAGAAATTCGGGCGTATTGGCGCCGCCAGGACGCAGAGCACGGCGCAGCCCAATTACATGCGATCCTTACCGAAAAGGATCCGCTGGCGGCGGCGACGCTCCGGCCCTCCGACAGTCAGCGGATTGTGCGGGCCCTTGAAGTCTTCGCCGCATCGGGTCGGTCGATCATCGACTGGCAAAAGGAGACTGGGCGGTCGCTGATCGATCCCGGCGCTACCCGAAAGATCGTCATCGATCCTGACCGGGCGTGGCTCGGCGAGCGCATTGCATTGCGCTTCAGAACGATGATGACATCCGGGGCTGTCCAAGAGGTCGCAGAACTGCTTTCGCTGAACCTGCCGAGCGAACTGCCGGCAATGCGGGCAATCGGCGTCAAGGAAATTGCCGACGTCATCGAGGGCCGGTCGAGCGTCGAGGAAGCTGCCAATCGTGCCATCATCGCCACACGGCAATATGCCAAGCGGCAAATGACCTGGTTTCGCAACCAACTTGGCGACGATTGGGAAAGATTGGCTTACCCTGATTGATCAGGGCTTGTCGGTGCGAAAGGTACGGATGAGATCACTTGCGCGGAAGCGCTCGCTACTCTCCTGCTGTGGCTTAGATGCCTCGTCATTGCGCATCGCGGCGTCGAGGGTCCGCCATTGGGCTCGCACGGGATCTGGAGGCAGCGGGGGCTGGGGACGCAATGCGGGATATGACGGGGGTGAGCCCTGCGCCACCAGGTCATCGAAGCCGTCTTCGTCGCCCAGATTGTTTTCGGCCGCATTGAGCTGCCGCATACGAGTGAGGATCATGTCGAGCGAGACGTGCGCATCACCGAGCCGGGAGGATTGCTGCGTCCTTGCCATATGCGCGGCCGGCAGTTGTTCCGGCGCGATCGTCTCGAACATCATGCGCATGGGTGTCGGTACTGCCTCACCAAAGGCTATGGCCTCGCGATTGGCGATGGATGAGAGAAACCCGATCGTGCTTTGTGATGCGCCGGTAATGGCGCCGCGAATGATTTCCTGGTCGCGCTCATTGCCGAGGCGCATGGCAAAAACCGTGCTGCATTGTGAGAGGATGGTGGGGTCGAGTTCGCCCGGGCGCTGGGTAATGACAGCAAGATAGACACCGTACTTGCGGCCTTCCTTGGCAATGCGGGCGACGGCCTGGCGGGTCGGCCAGAAGCCGCCGTTGGGATCGGCCGGAATATAGCGGTGCGCCTCCTCGCAGACGACGAGGGTCTGGATCCGCCCATCGCTCGAAAGCGCTAGGTCGAAGGCCAGGCGGCACAGAACCGACGCCACCGAGTTGACGACTTCGGACGGAAGACCGGCCAACTGGAAGACGCAGATCGGTCGGTCATTCTTCGGTATGCGGAAGATGTGGCCGATGGTCTGGCGCATGGTGTCCATCGTCGTCGGCGCCGAGAACATGAAACGATAGCGCGGATCGGCGACGAGCGCCTGCAAACGCTGCTTGAGCGCCTTCAACGTCGGGCGATCGGGCTTTCCGTCCAGCTGGCCGATCCGTTCATCGATAAGCTTGATCAGATCCGCGATCCGGTATGTCGAGGGCGTGTCCGCTGTCATGGACGAGTAATCGCGGTCCTTTTTCAGAAGTGATGCACTGCTTGCCCCTTCGGCGCTGGCAAACCGTTCCTTTGCAAGCGGGATCAGGTCACGCAAGATGTCGACTTCCGCAGCCACTGATGGTCGCCCACGGAAGACCGCTTCCGCGAATTCGTCCAGCCGGAACAGCCAGTAGGGCAGGTCGAATGTCGTGTAGTCGATGGAAATCGCGTGCTCGGGAAACGCGCTCGAAAATTCATTGTGTGGATCGAGGATGAGCACGCGCAGGTCGGGGCGCTGGCCGATGATCTTGCGAAGGAGCAACGAGACCGCGCTCGACTTGCCGACGCCGGTGCTGCCGAGCACGGCGAAATGCCGCGAAACCAGGCTGTCGATGGAGATCAGGGCGGGGATGTCGGCATTTTGCGACAGGTGGCCAACGGACACCGTGTTTTTCAATGTCGCCTTATAGATCGCTGCGAGGTCGTCCGAACGAATGCGATGCGCCACAGCCCCCATATAGGGATAAGTCGCGATGCCGGATGAAAATCGCAGCGTACCGTCACCGAGCGTATCGACCTGACCGACGAGCTCGACGTGAACGTGAATGCTCTGATCCTCACCCTGCTCCCAATGGGCGTTCGGAAGATCCACCTTGTAGACAAGGCCGACGACGCGGCTTTGTGCGACCTGAATCGAGATGAGCTGGCCAACAGTCCAGTAGTCGTCCGAAGCGGTGACCGATGGTCCCGATTTCGCATGAATGATCGCCTTTTCGCCGTTACATTCGATGACATGGCCATCTGTTCGGTTGCGAAGGAAGGGGCGGGGCTGTTGAGACGGCAATGCTTCTGAGCTCATTGGCGGTGTTCAATCCTGGTCGATGAGGAAACCACTATGGTCGTCGTTCGAACAACCTTAGGCTGAGAGGCATTGAGATACTGTTAGTCCGGTTGTTCGCATTTGAGCGATATCCTTATACGGTCGCCACTTATCGACGCTCATTCGTCGAACCGCTGCATTTTTGCCGTTGACGGATGGAAAATGCCAAATTATCGTCCGCGACCATGAAAACAGTTCTTATCGTCGTGGGATCGCGCATGGGCAGGGTGTTGTAAGCACCCGGCGAAAGCTCCCATGCGCGAAACACAGGCTCCTTCGGGGGCCTTTTTTATTACCAGCATCTCAGTTAAACGAAATGATCTTCTGAAGGGCCGAGGGCCACAGGATTGAACGGGAAGAGACCGATGACCGCAGAAAAGCAGGATAGTGACAGCCACGCATCGCAACGACGTGAAATGACCGGCGCCGAAATGGTCGTCCAGGCGCTTATCGACCAGGGCGTGAAAGACATCTTTGGTTATCCGGGCGGTGCTGTCCTTCCGATCTATGATGAGCTCTTCCAGCAGGACAAGATCAATCACATCCTCGTCCGCCACGAGCAGGGCGCGGGCCATGCAGCAGAGGGCTACGCGCGCTCGACCGGCCAGGTCGGCGTAATGCTGGTTACTTCAGGTCCCGGAGCGAC
Organism: Phyllobacterium sp.; assembly: GCF_037994425.1. Lineage (NCBI taxonomy): Bacteria > Pseudomonadati > Pseudomonadota > Alphaproteobacteria > Hyphomicrobiales > Phyllobacteriaceae > Phyllobacterium > Phyllobacterium sp. The sequence goes on along the minus strand of NZ_JBBNAM010000215.1, from coordinate 23,115 downwards.
CAATGCGGTTACGCCGCTGCAGGATGCACTGATGGACTCGATTCCGCTCGTCTGCATCAGCGGACAGGTTCCAACCAGCCTGATCGGCTCCGACGCTTTCCAGGAGTGCGATACGGTCGGCATCACACGCCCCTGCACCAAGCACAATTGGCTGGTCAAGGATGTCAACGACCTTGCGCGGGTCCTTCACGAAGCCTTCCATGTTGCAAAGACGGGTCGCCCTGGGCCCGTTCTCGTCGATATCCCGAAGGACGTGCAGTTCGCGACCGGCATGTATACGCCGCCGGAAACCGCGCCACGCACGAGCTACCACCCGAAGGTGCAAGGCGATATCGAGGCGATCAAGCAAGCGGTTTCGCTGCTCGCTTCCGCCAAGCGTCCGGTCATCTATTCGGGCGGCGGCGTCGTCAATTCCGGCAATGACGCGAGCAAGCTGCTGCGCGAACTGGTGGAGATCACCAATTTCCCGATTACGTCGACGCTGATGGGCCTCGGTGCTTATCCGGCATCGGGCAAGAACTGGCTCGGCATGCTCGGCATGCACGGCACCTACGAAGCCAATATGGTCATGCATGATTGCGACGTCATGCTGAACATCGGCGCGCGCTTCGACGACCGCATCACCGGCAGGCTCAATGCGTTCTCGCCCAATTCGAAGAAGATCCACATTGATATCGATCCGTCTTCGATCAACAAGTCGGTACGCGTCGACATCCCGATCATCGGCGATGTCGCTAACGTTCTCGAAGACATGGTGCGTCTGATGCGCGCTTCCTCGGTCCAGCCAGAGAAGAAGGCTATCGGCGAATGGTGGTCGCAGATCGACAAATGGCGCGCGCGCAAGTCCTTGTCCTATACGCGCAACAAGGATGTGATCAAGCCGCAGCATGCGCTGGAGCGCCTCTATGCGCTGACCAAGGATCACGACACGTACATTACGACCGAAGTCGGCCAGCACCAGATGTGGGCGGCGCAATTCTATGGCTTCGAAAAGCCCAACCGCTGGATGACTTCAGGCGGGCTCGGTACGATGGGTTATGGGCTCCCCGCAGCATTGGGCGTGCAGATCGCGCATCCGAATTCGCTGGTCATCGACATTGCCGGCGATGCATCCGTTCAGATGACGATGCAGGAAATGAGCGCGGCGGTTCAGTACAATGCGCCGATCAAGATCTTCATCCTGAACAACCAGTATATGGGCATGGTCCGGCAATGGCAGCAGTTGCTGCATGGCAATCGCCTGTCGCATTCCTATACGGAGGCCTTGCCCGATTTCGTCAAGCTGGCCGAAGCCTATGGCGGACATGGAATACGCTGCGAGAAGCCCGGCGACCTCGACGATGCTATTCAGGAAATGATCGATGTGAAAAAGCCGGTCCTCTTTGATTGCCGCGTCGCCAATCTCGCCAACTGCTTCCCGATGATCCCGTCGGGCAAGGCGCATAATGAAATGCTTCTGCCCGATGAAGCGACGGACGAAGCGGTCGCCAATGCCATCGATGCCAAGGGCAGGCAGCTCGTCTAATCAAACCGGAGAAGGAAATATCATGAACGCTCAAAACCTTGCCTCCGGCTCGGCATATTTCATCGCCAAGGAGACGGAGCTACCGGTCACCACGGTCCTGTCGGTACTTGTCGACAACGAGCCCGGCGTCCTTGCCCGGGTTATCGGCCTGTTCTCGGGACGCGGCTACAATATTGAAAGCCTTACCGTTTCGGAAACGGAACACGAACAGCACCTGTCTCGCATCACCGTAGTGACGCGCGGTACGCCGCACGTCCTCGATCAGATTCGCCATCAGCTCGAACGGATTGTACCGGTGCACCGCGTTGTCGACCTGTCCGTGAGAGCGGGCGAACTCGGGCATGACAAGCCGATCCAGCGCGAACTGGCTCTGGTCAAGGTCGCCGGTTTTGGCGACAATCGTAACGAGGCACTGCGCCTTGCTGAAGCCTTCCACGCAAAGGTGGTGGACGCTACCGTCGAGCACTTCATCTTCGAGATCACCGGCAAGGGCTCGAAGCTCGACCAGTTCATTGCAATCATGAAGCCGATTGGCCTCGTCGAGATCTGCCGCACGGGCGTCGCCGCGATGAATCGCGGCCCGCAAGGCATGTAAGGGCGACGAACGGGCTCCTCATATCGGGGATACGCAATTGTATCCCTGACAAGATGTGGCGTTGAGCTGGAGGCCATCCAGCTCTAGCCTGCCGCCAACTCCATCCTGTCTGGTATGACAATGACCCTCGAGATTTTCCTGACGTTGCTTGTCATTGCGTTTGTAACCTCCATTACCCCAGGGCCGAACAACCTCATGCTTCTCGCATCGGGCGTGAATTTCGGTTTCAAGCGAACCATCCCGCACATGTTCGGCATTGGCAGCGGTTTTTTCACTCTGCTCCTCGCGGTGGGACTGGGGCTGGGTGAGCTCATTCAGAACTTTCCACTGGCGTACACCGTGCTCAAGTTCGCGGGCGGCGCCTATCTCGTCTACCTCGCCTATAAGATAGCGACGTCGCGCTCGCTTGGCCCGGTCGACGGCAATACGCGGCCGATGACATTTCTCGAAGCTGCTGCGTTTCAGTGGATCAACCCGAAGGCATGGGTGATGGCCGTCACGGCAATGGCGACATACACCTCGGCGGACGCCTATTTGGCGACGGTTCTCATCGTTGGCACTGCCTTTGCCATCGTCAACATACCCTCGGTTTCGAGCTGGGCAGCGTTCGGTCAGATGATGCGTGGCTGGCTCGCTGATCCGATGCGGCTCAAATGGTTCAACATCACCATGGCCGTCCTCCTCATAGCCAGCCTCTGGCCGATGCTCAAGTGAGCTTGCATCGGGGTAGAGAAAGGCTTTAAGATTTTTCCATGCCAGACATTCACCCCGACCATCACCACGACAATGAACTCGACCCGATGGCTGCGCGCGTTAAGGCGCTCGAGACCATCCTGACGGAAAAGGGTCTTGTCGATCCCAAGGCAATCGATGCGATCGTCGAGACCTACGAGACAAAGGTCGGCCCGCGCAATGGCGCAAAAGTCGTGGCGAAGGCCTGGTCGGACCCGGAATTTGCCGATTGGCTGAAACGCGATGCGACAGCAGCGATCGCTTCTCTCGGCTTTGCCGGGCGGCAGGGTGAACACATGCATGCCGTGTTCAATACTTCCGATACGCATAACCTTGTGGTCTGTACGCTCTGCTCTTGCTATCCTTGGTCAGTGCTCGGTTTGCCACCAGTCTGGTACAAATCGCCTCCTTATCGCTCGCGGGCCGTCATCGATCCCCGTGGCGTCCTTGCGGAATTCGATCTGGTCCTTCCCGAGACGACAAAAATTCGCGTTTGGGATTCAACCGCCGAACTGCGCTATCTCATCGTGCCCCTGCGTCCGGCGGGTACGGACGGCTTTAGTGCGGATCAGCTTGCAGAGCTCGTCACACGCGATTCGATGATCGGCACCGGACTGGCGTTGACGCCGGAGGCGGCATGAACGGCCCGCAGGACCTCGGTGGGCAGATGGGGTTCGGCCCGGTCGCGCCGGAAATGGATGAGCCGGTGTTTCATGCCGATTGGGAAAAGCGCGCTTTGGGACTGACGCTTGCTGCCGGCGCGATGGGGCACTGGAACATCGATGAAAGCCGGCACACACGCGAGAGCCTGCATCCCGCCGACTACTATTCCTCCACCTACTACGAAATCTGGATCAAGGGCCTCGAACGTCTGTTGCAGCGACATGGTTTCGTAACCGCCGAGGAACTCGGCGAGGGGCACGCGACCGGAAAAGGGACTGAGCCGAAGCGCATCTTAAAGGCTGAAAATGTGCCGGCCGCGCTTGCGAAGGGCGGTCCCTGTAACCGTCCGATCGACGGACAGCCGCGTTTTTCGGCAGGCCAAAAGGTGCGAACGCATAATTTCAACCCGGAGACGCATACGCGACTGCCGCGTTATGCGCGCGGCAAGACCGGCATTGTCGAGGCCGTGCGGGAAGGCTTCGTGTTCGCCGACACGAACGCGCATGGCAAGGGCGAGAGCCCGCAATTCGTCTATACGGTGACTTTTGCGGCGCCTGAGATATGGGGCGAGGGTGCTGACCCGACTTTGACCATCAGCATCGACGCCTGGGAGAGCTATCTTGAGCCTGCGTGACCTGATCACGCATTCCAAGGGACTCCCCTCCAACGACGGCGGTCCGGTTTTTGCCGAACCGTGGCAGGCTGAGGCGTTCGCCATGGTCGTCGCCTTGCATGACAGGGGTTTGTTCAGCTGGGATGAATGGGCGCATGCGCTCTCGGCAGAATTGAAACGTCCGGGCGCGCTAGAAGACGCAAGCGATTATTATCATTGCTGGCTGGAGGCTCTGCAACACCTCGTTGTAGCCAAGAATGTTGCGGCGAAGAGTGAAGTCGATGCGCTGGCGGCATCCTGGCAACGCGCTGCCCATGCCACACCGCACGGCCAACCCATAAAACTTGAAAACGACCCGGATCGATCCTGAGATGCTGATTTCATTGAAAGTTCGCCGAAGGGCGGCCCTCATTCTTGCGTGCGCAGCAGTTTTTGTCGGCGGTGCCGCCTTGGCACAGGATGCCGATTGGCCGACATCCGGCGAGGACGATTTGCGCAAGGCCATCAGTGGGGCGACGCTGACCGGCGAAGTCAAGGCGGAGCCGCCGTTCAATTTCAGCGAGTTCCTGGCGCCGGACGGCAAGTCGCGGGGCAAGATGATCGAATGCTGCAAGCCTGAGCAGGTCGTCAGCAACGGCATGTCCTATGCCGGTGAATGGACCCTGGAAAAGGAGAACCTGTGCCTCGCTTATGAGGGTGAAGCAGAGAAGATCTGCTGGCGGCTGCAGGTGAAGGGCGACCGGTTTCGCATGACTGACCAGAAATTCGGGCGGGTCGGTGAAGGTCAGATCCGGCCGGGAAATCCGGATAATCTATAGTATAAGACGATAGCGCGCCATTTTCCTTGCCCTTTGGCCGCGAATCCTGTCAGTCAAACCCATGCAACTGTCTCCGCAACAGGGCGAGGCGCTACGAGCCGTTTCGATATGGCTGAAGGAAGGGCGCCGGCCGATCTTCCGCCTGTTCGGCTATGCCGGGACGGGCAAGACGACGCTTGCGCGCTACTTCGCCGAACATATTGACGGCGACGTTCAGTTCGCTGCCTTCACTGGCAAGGCTGCCCAGGTGCTTCGCTCGAAGGGCGCGGCCAATGCGCGGACACTGCATTCGCTCATTTACCGGCCGCGCGGCGAAGAGACGGTCGAGGACGAGACGACAGGCAAGACGAGTATCGCACCAACCTTCTCGCTAAACCGGCAGAGTCCGGTAGCCAAGGCAAAGCTCATCGTCGTTGACGAATGCTCAATGGTTGACGAACAACTTGGAAAGGATCTGCTGAGCTTCGGTACGCCCATCCTCGTTCTCGGCGATCCCGGCCAGCTTCCGCCCATTTCCGGGGGTGGCTTCTTTACCGAACACCAACCGGATTTTCTCCTCAGCGAAATTCATCGGCAGGCACGGGACAATCCGATCATCCGGCTGGCGCTCGACGTGCGCGAAGGACGCGAGTTTGGTTATGGCGACTATGGCGCTGCAAAGGTCATTGCCAAAACCGATGTGACGCAGGATCTCGTGCTCGGCGCCGATCAGGTGCTTGTCGGGACGAACCGGACGCGCCGGCGCTATAATCAACGCCTCAGGGAACTCAAGGGCTTTTCCGCTGCATTTCCGCAGGCCGGCGACAAGCTTGTGTGCCTGCGCAACGACCCCGCCAAGGGCCTGCTCAATGGTTCATTGTGGAAAGTAATGACGTCTTCGCGTGAAACGGTGAAGCCGGGCATCAACCTCCTTGTTGCGCCAGAAGACGAAGAACCGGGAAGGGGCGTCGCCAAAATCAAGCTGCTGAAGGCGCAGTTCGAGGATCCGGACGCCGAAATTCCGTGGCAGACGAAGAAACGCTTCGACGATTTCGACTATGGCTACGCGCTGACGACGCACAAGGCGCAGGGTTCGCAATGGGATGACGTGGTCCTGTTCGACGAAAGCTTCGCTTTCCGCGATACGCGTGAACGCTGGCTCTATACGGCGATCACCCGCGCGGCGGAACGGTTGACCGTGGTTCGGTAGAGACGCGTTAGCCTTCAGCTAAATTCAATCCTTCGTCAAAAGACTTCGCTCGTCTGGTTAGCCGTTTTGCAGTTGAATGCCGGCGAGGAGGTGTTTGGCGATGCACGACGAAACAAACCAGAATGTCTGGGACCTGCCGCATACGTTCGACTACAAGGGCCAGCCTGTCCGCTTCAACGTAACCGGGACTGGTGCCCCGTTGGTGTTCGTTCATGGTACGCCGTTTTCCTCGGTCATATGGCGACGAATAGCGCCCCATTTCGCCCGTAGCAGACGCATCTACTATTACGATTTGCTCGGCTACGGCCGGTCGCATATGGACGACGGACAGGACGTTTCGCTGGGTGTCCAGAACGACGTCTTCGCGGCCTTGCTTGCACATTGGCAGATCGATCGGCCCGATATCGTCGCGCACGACTTCGGCGGAGCGACGGTGCTGCGCACACACCTCGTCAACAAGGTCGATTACCGATCTTTGACCTTGATCGATCCGGTTGCAATTGCGCCGTGGGGATCGCCCTTCGTGCAGCACGTGCGGAAATTCCAAGCGGCTTTCAGCGGCCTCCCGGCGTATATCCACGATGCGATCCTTGCTTCGTACATTGGTGGCGCCGCGTTTCACCCGCTATCGCGGGAGAGCCTTGACCTCTACTGCACGCCATGGCGCGGCGAGAGAGGACAGGCGGCGTTTTACAGGCAGATTGCACAAATGGACCAGCGATTCACCGACGAGATCGCCGATACGCTACGGGATATTCGTTGTCCGGTCTCGATACTTTGGGGTGATGAGGACCAGTGGATCCCCGTCGAACGTGGCTATCGCCTGGCTTCGATGATACCAAATGCCGAGTTTCAGGCCACACCGTGCGCCGGCCACCTGATGCAGGACGATGCCCCAGAAGCTATCGTCGCGGCGTTGAAAGAGTTTCTCCGTTAGAGTCTCGCGCCGTTCTTTGGCGTTATCCATTCGTAGATGCGGGGGGCGATCAAATTTCGATAGGACCTTGAACGAATTACCAATGTCTTATGTCGTATTTCTCAGGTAGAACAATGTAAGTCCTTCTGCGCGGAATTCGACGATGACTGCAACACTCTCCGTCAACCTCAACGCCATTGCGATGCTGCGCAACCGCCGCGACCTGCCTTGGCCGAGTGTCACTGGTCTCGGCCGCATAGCGCTTGCGGCGGGGGCGTCCGGTCTGACCGTCCATCCGCGCCCAGATGAGCGGCATATACGCTTTTCCGATCTGCCCGAGATCCGCGCGCTTATCGACGATGAATTTCCCGACGCGGAGTTCAACATTGAAGGCTATCCGACGGCGGAGTTCCTCGAACTCGTTACCAAGAATGAGCCGGAGCAAGTAACCCTTGTTCCCGATGATCCTGCGCAATCGACGTCCGACCATGGTTGGGACGTCGTCGCAAAGGCTGCATTCCTGCGTCCGATCATTGCACGGTTAAAGGAGCAGGGAACACGCGTCTCCTTGTTCATCGATCCCGATCCAGAAGCGCCCGCCGGGGTCAAGGCGCTTGGGGCCGATAGGGTCGAGCTTTACACAGGTCCCTATGGCGGCGCCTTTGACAACCCCCGCCGTGAAGGCGAAGAGCTTGCCAAGCTCGAATTGGCCGCTTCGGCTGCGGCAAAAGCAGGGATTGCAGTCAACGCGGGACACGATCTGACGGTCGCCAATCTGCCGGCGCTGGTCAAAAAAGTGCCAAATCTGGTTGAAGTTTCAATAGGTCATGGGCTGACTGCCGACGCTCTAGCCCACGGAATGTCGCGGTCTGTGGAAAGATTTCTCGATGCGCTTCGAGCTTAGCCCCTTGATAAGGGAGCGCGATTTGATTTGCCATGCGTTTTTGCATACCGTGAGTCTAGAGCTATGAAGAAATGGCGATTGATATTGCGATGCAACACGGCTAACTCGTCCGCCCACGCTGTCAGAGCGAGGAAAAAATTGCATGAGTGACCAGCAATTGGCTGACGAGAACTACTACAAGGATCCCGTCACCCATGACCCGGATATGCATCACCACAAAGAGACGTTTCCGGTACTTGTGCTTGGTGCACTCGGTGTCGTCTATGGTGATATCGGTACGAGCCCGATCTATGCATTCCGCGAGGCACTGCATGCTGCTTCTCTAGACGGAAGCTTGAGCCGGACCGATGTGCTCGGTGTCGTCTCAATGATCTTCTGGGCGCTTACGGTCATTGTCACCATCAAATACGTGCTGTTCGTACTGCGGGCCGACAATGACGGCGAGGGCGGAATTCTATCATTGATGGCGTTGGCTCGGGCGAGCTTCAAGACTCGCCCGCAACTTATCTTGGGCCTCGGGATTGTCGGCGCGTCGCTGTTTTATGGCGACGCGGTGATTACGCCGGCCATTTCCGTGCTTTCGGCGGTGGAAGGTCTGGAGATCGTCACGCCGACGCTGGAGCCGTTCATTGTTCCGATCACCCTCGTCATCCTGCTGACGCTGTTTTCCGTCCAGCGCTTCGGCACGGCGCGTGTCGCCACCGTTTTCGGTCCCGTCACGCTGCTCTGGTTCCTTGCGATCGGCTTCTTCGGTCTTTGGCATCTCGCCGACGACCTCAGCGTCTTTGCCGCCGTCAATCCGGACTATGCGTTCGAATATATCATTGACAATCCAGTCACGGCCTTCCCGACGATTGGTACGGTGTTTCTAGCCGTCACGGGCGCTGAGGCGCTCTATGCGGATCTTGGCCATTTTGGCCGCAAACCCATTGCCACGGCCTGGATGTGGATTGTTTTTCCGTGCCTGTTGCTCAATTATTTCGGCCAGGGCGCATTTATCCTGGCGCATGGCGAAGCCGCCAAGAACCCGTTCTTCGAAATGTTTCCGCACTGGGCACTGCTGCCCATGGTTGTGCTCGCGACGATGGCGACGGTTATCGCCAGCCAGGCGGTGATCTCGGGTGCCTACTCGCTGTCGCGTCAGGCCGTTCAGCTCAACCTTCTGCCGCGCCTCAACATCGAGCACACATCCGAAAAGCAGTCGGGCCAGGTCTACCTGCCACGGGTCAATGTGCTCCTCGGCCTTGTCGTCATATTGCTGGTCCTCGGCTTCGAGCGCTCGTCCAATCTCGCTTCAGCATACGGCATTGCCGTCACCGGCAACATGCTGGTGACGACGACGCTCCTCTTCATCGTGATGCTCCGCATCTGGAAGTGGCGCCTGTGGGTCGCAATATGCCTGACGCTGTGCTTCCTCATCATCGACCTGACATTCGTCAGCGCCAATTTGATCAAGGTTGTCGATGGCGGCTGGGCCTCGCTCGTCGTTGCCTTCCTTATCGTGCTCGTAATGTTTACCTGGGTGCGCGGCAGCCGCCAGCTCTTCGAGAAGACCCGCAAGGGCGAGGTGCCTCTCGATCTTATCTCGCGCAAGATGGCCGAAAACCCGCCGACACTCGTTCCCGGCACCGCCGTGTTCCTGACTGGCGATCCGAAAAGCACGCCGACGGCGCTGATGCACAGCCTCAAGCACTATAAGGTTCTGCATCAGAACAATGTTATTCTCACCGTCATCACCGCTCCGACGCCCCTGGTTAAGAAGAGCGACCGCGTGCGCATTGAGCCGATCAACGACCTCTTTATGCGGGTGACGCTGACCTTTGGCTACATGGAACGCCCCAATATTCCACGTACGCTCGCCATCTGCCGCAAGCAGGGCTGGAAGTTCGATATCATGACGACATCCTTCTTCCTATCGCGGCGGTCGCTGAAGGCGTCGGCACGGTCCGAAATGCCGCGTTGGCAGGACAGGCTTTTCATTGCACTGGCACGCACGGCGAGCGACGCAACCGAATACTTCCAGATCCCGACGGGCCGTGTCGTTGAAATCGGTACGCAGGTGAATATTTAAATCGGTGGCCGGGCGCGCCACCGGCCCTTGATCGTTTCAGCCCCTCTTTCTTTCCAAAATAAATTCCTCGACCGCGCTTGCCAAACCTACCGTACCGTACTAAAAACCTCGCCGTAACGTACGGTACGGTACGGTAGGAGTTATCGCGTGCAGCCCACAGTCGATGTCAGCGAGAGCGGATTGACCGAGCGTCAGAAAGACGTGCTCGATGCGGCACTGGCCCTTCTGGTCGAGGCCGGGGATACGCTTACGATGACAAGTGTCGCGCGACGCGCCAGCTGCTCAAAGGAAAGCCTCTACAAGTGGTTTGGTGATCGCGACGGGCTGCTGACCGCAACGGTGCAATGGCAAGCCCTGAAGGTGAGGGGTGTGCCGGTGGATCCCGGGGCATTCAATCTTGCATCGCTGACCGCCGGTCTCGAGCGCTTTGCCGCCGATTGGCTGCGCGTGCTCGGCGGCAATATTTCTGTCGCGCTCAATCGCGTAGCCGTGGGACATGCGGGCAGCGACAAGCACGATCTCGGCGCCATCGTTCTCGAAAACGGCCCATTTGCCATGGCGCGGCGCTTGAAGCCATTGCTCCAGCTCGGGCGGGAAACGGGCCTGTTGGAGTTTCAAGAAATGGACGAGGCGTTTCGCACCTTCTTCGGACTGGTCGTCCGAGATGTGCAAATCCGGTTGCTGCTGGGCGATCGGCTCGGATTGACTGAGACGGCGATCGACGGGGATGCACGGCGAGCGACACAACAGTTTCTGGCTCTCTACGGAGTTCAAACCAAACCGGCCATAAACGGCCACCAATCCTAATCAGGGAAGGAATAGATCGATGCGCGTATATTATGACCGCGATGCGGACATCAACCTCATCAAGTCGAAGAAGGTTGCCATCATTGGCTATGGTTCGCAGGGCCGCGCCCATGCGCTCAACCTCAAGGACTCCGGCGCCAAGGACGTGCGCATCGCGCTCCGCCAGGGTTCCGCGACCGCAAAGAAGGCCGAGGCTGATGGCTTCCAGGTTGTCAGCGTTGCCGAGGCTGCCAAGTGGGCGGACCTGATGATGATGGCAACGCCGGACGAGCTCCAGGCCGACATCTACAAGGAACACATCGCCGACAATATCCGTGATGGCGCAGCGATCGCCTTTGCACACGGCCTCAATGTCCATTTCGGCCTCATTGAGCCAAAGAAAACCGTTGACGTCGTCATGATCGCGCCGAAGGGCCCGGGCCACACCGTGCGCGGCGAATATCAGAAGGGCGGCGGCGTTCCCTGCCTGATCGCCATTCATCAGGACGCCTCCGGCAATGCGCATGACCTTGCGCTGTCCTATGCCTGCGGTGTTGGCGGCGGCCGCTCCGGCGTCATCGAAACCAATTTCCGCGAAGAGTGTGAAACCGACCTTTTCGGTGAACAGGTCGTTCTCTGTGGAGGTCTCGTCGAACTGATCCGCGCCGGCTTCGAAACGCTGGTCGAGGCAGGCTATGCGCCAGAGATGGCTTATTTCGAGTGCCTGCACGAGGTGAAGCTGATCGTTGACCTGATCTATGAGGGCGGCATCGCCAACATGAACTACTCGATCTCGAACACGGCCGAGTGGGGTGAATACGTCTCCGGTCCTCGTATCATCACTGCCGAAACCAAGGCAGAGATGAAGCGCGTCCTGAAGGATATCCAGACCGGCAAGTTCACCTCGGACTGGATGCAGGAATACAAGGCCGGCGCATCGCGCTTCAAGGGTATCCGCCGCATGAACGATGCGCATCAGATCGAAGAGGTCGGCGAAAAGCTGCGCGGCATGATGCCGTGGATCGGCAAGAACAAGCTGGTCGACAAGGCCAAGAACTAAGGAAATTCGTACGTGAAATGGCAAAGGCCGGTGGAGCGATCCACCGGCCTTTGTTTTGCTGCATCCGAGAACTGGCGGGCTTTACAAATCGCATTCGCGACGCGGCGCGTTGTAGGGCTTGAACGTGTTGTCGGAGGCTCGATAGGACTGGTACCGTGCGCGGCATCGCTGGACCTGGCTTGGCCCCGACGGGCCAACCGGACGGCGCACCCGGAAATCGTAGCAGCGCGACGATCCGGTGCAGTCAGGCGACGCAATGTTTGCCGGCGAGCCATTTTTAAGGATGATCGGCTGGCGTGGTATGACATCGAGACCGCGTGGCGCGGGGCGATAGGTCTGCACTTCCTGCGCCGATGCCACAGCGATGAAGGTGGATGCGGCTAGGCCGATAGCCAGCGCAATTTGCAAGCGTTTCATGAGTCCAGTCTTTCCGTTCGTCATTTAATATAGGCGCGTCGGGCCGCAATAGCCACTGGTGGTCATGGCCGAACCCGATTAGGTTCCAGCTGAGCAACGTTGCTTTTCATCGAATAGTTTCAAATCCGGATTGTCCGTATGCCCGTCCGCATTGCCACCTTCAATGTCGAGAACCTGATGAACCGGTTCGATTTCTCTGGTTTCCGCAACAACCTCAATATGGACCGCTCGCTCCAGCTCTTTCAGATTCAGGATGAGGCGCAGTTCAGGCAGCTCGAACAGGCCCGTGCCATCGCCCACGCCGATGACACGCGCCAGTTGACAGCCCTTGCCATTGCCGAGACTCACGCTGACGTACTTTGCCTGCAGGAAGTCGACAATATCGGCGCACTCAATGCCTTCGAGTTCGGTTATCTGTTCAAGATGGTGGGCGAGGGATATCGGCACAAATACATGGTTGAAGGCAATGACAGCCGTGGCATCGATGTCGCCGTGCTCATGCGCGAGCAGACCCGCTATGGCGAACCGATCGAATTTGTGTCGATGACCAGTCATGCCCATGTGACCTACGACGATTTCGGCATTTACGACCCGCAACTTGCCTTCGTCGGAATTACGACCAATGAGCGCATTTTCAAGCGCGATTGCCTGGAGATCGATATACGCATCGCCGGCAAGCCGCTCACCCTGTTCGTCTGCCATTTCAAATCGATGGGCTCGCCTCGTAATGGCCTCGATGGGCGTACGTCGACAATGCCGGTCCGCATCGCCGAGGCGAAAGCCGTGCGGCGTATCATCACGGACAAGTTTGCAGGAAGCGGCGGATCAGCGGACAAGCATTGGGTCATCTGCGGTGATTTCAACGATTATCGCGAGCGCGTGGTGATCGGTGGCGATTCGCTTGGCGGTTATACCTTCGCCCCGGTGAACGACCCAGTCAGTTGCGTCGATGTGCTGCTTGAAGGCGGCTTCTGCGAAAATCTGGTTGAGAGGCGGCCAATCATGGACCGCTGGACGCTCTATCATACGCGCGGCCCGCAGGAACGGCACCTTTGCCAGCTCGACTACATTCTTGCCTCTCCCGAGCTCGCGCGGACCAATGGCAAGGTTCTGCCGGACATCATCCGCAACGGCCAGCCGCACCGAACCATATTTCCGCCCGGGCAGGATGTTGAACGCTTTCCACGCACCGGTTGGGATCGTCCCAAGGCCAGCGACCATTGCCCCGTAGCAGTCACACTCGATATGGTTTGAACAATGCAGAATATCCCGGAAGGCGAGGTCATTCCGCTGAAGAGCGCGGTCGTGCGAATTGACAGCGCGGCCTTGAACTATGAATTGCAGAACAGCGCGGAAATTGCGGCATATTGGTCGCGCGTAACCGCCGCCAATCCGGCCCTGTTCAACGGCCCGTTTTTCATGGCGGAGGAGGCGATCATGACGGATCAAAACTTCCGTGCGCGGTATCACCGCACGCGCTTTGCGACGATGATGCACTGGAAGGCCAATGACTTGACGGACAAGCCCTGGCACATTTTCGGTGTCGGCGTCATCGTTTCGAGCGATGGCAAGCTGATCGCCGGCCGGATGGCCCCTTCGACCTCGGCTGCAGGCCGCATCTATTTTCCGGCTGGGTCTTTCGACGAGGACGATGTCAGCGGCGACCACATCGATATCGACGGCAATATGTTGCGGGAGGTCGAGGAGGAGACCGGAATCAGTCTCGCCCGAGCAACCGACCGGGACGAGCGCATTTATCTGGTGACGGTCAATCGAAGCATAGCGCTCTTCCGGCGCCACTATTTCGACACAAGCGCCGATGACATCCTCGCGCGCATTCGTTCCCACATTGCCGCCGAGGAGGATCCGGAACTCGATGATATTATTGCAATTTCCGCTGCCGGAGAGATGGGCGCGGTGACGCCGCCCACATTTCGCGCCTTTGCCGATTGGCACTTCGGCTAGTGGAGTTATGTGACTCCAGCATTCGCTTGAGAGGCCCGTATCAATCGGGATGCGAATGCTGGTATCGACCACTAGTCTTGAGCTTATTTGCCGACAGCGTAGTATTTCCGGTCTCGGTCACGCCATAATGTAACGGTCACAAGGTTTGGCTTGAACAGGCGCGACCATACACTAATTTCTGCGGCACTCATGCGGGGAGAACGCAAATGGCCGGTCGGAACTACGAAGTCTATGACGTCTTTACGGACAAGGTGCTGGCGGGGAATCCCCTCGCCATTGTCCATGACACCGACGGACTCGATAGCGAGGCGATGCAGAAGATCGCGAGGGAGTTCAACCTCTCCGAGACGGTGTTCGTGCTTCCGGCCAAGAGCCCCGCACATACGGCTTGGGCTCGCATCTTTACCCCCCACTATGAAATGCCCTTTGCGGGCCATCCGACTGTTGGCACGGCGATTGCGCTTGCGCATCGGCGTTTCGAGGCCATCGAGGAGGATCAAGACGCCCTGATCATCCTTGAGGAACAGGTTGGCCCTGTACGCTGCGGCGTCCGCCTGAGCCCGTCCGGCGCGTTCGCCGAATTCGACCTGCCGAAGCTTCCGGTCGAGATTCCCTACAAATACGACAAGATCGCGATTGCCAATGCGCTGCGTCTTGAACCGCGGGAGATCGGCTTTGAGAATCACGTACCGAGCATCTGGGACGCGGGCGTCCCTTTCATCATGGTGCCGGTTCACGGTCTCGAAGCTGCCGACCGCATCAGGATCAACCAGACGGCGATGAAGGATGTCGCGCCCACCATCGGGCATCGCCAATTGCCGGTCTACTGCTATTGCCGCGAAACAATACTACACGACAGCCACTTCCATTCCCGCATGTTCGTGAGCGACGACGGCACTTACGAGGACCCGGCGACTGGCTCGGCGACAGCCGCTTTTGCGGGCGCTGTACACGCTTTCGACAGGCCTCTCGACGGTGTGATGCGGCTCTCGATCGAACAGGGCTACGAGATGGGCAGGCCATCGCGGCTGCAACTCGAACTAGATATTGCCGACGAGAAGCTCGCTGGCGGGCGCATTGGCGGTTCGGCGGTCAAGATCGCGGAGGGTCGGCTTTTTGCCTGATACCTCGCCCGACGTTGTTCCTGTTGGCGACCGTCATAAAGTTTTCAAGAAGGGCTGGACAGGCAGGAATTGCCCCGTTATAGAGCCCTCACTTTCGGTCGTCACAGCGGCTGACGGGCACATAGCTCAGTTGGTAGAGCAGCTGACTCTTAATCAGCGGGTCGTAGGTTCGATCCCTACTGTGCCCACCATTTAAAATCAGCAACTTAGGGCGTTTTGCTCTAGTTGCTGATTTTCCCCTTGGCAACACATTGGCAACAAATTTTCGGGCATTTGTTCTGTTTTTGTGCACGAGCAGCTGGAACTCCGGTGCTGATGTCGGGTAACGGGGAAATATTGTGGACGCAAAAAAACCTGCAAAAAAGTTTCCCAGCGATTGGCCGAAGCTCAGCAAGCAATAGGGGCTGTATTCAGCAATCATCTACAATTCTCACTGTAATCTCGCCTGGATTTGCACTTTGTTGGGTGCTCTCTCAAATTCCCATAAAGTCCGCTTCAGAAGCTTGCCATCATCAAAGTTCGGCTGCCCAGATAACTCAGCGTGGAAATCATGCACTACAGGTCGTTTATCAGTTGTCACGTTTCAGTGCTACAACGGCAGTTTCTTTGCGGTGGTTTCTCAATTGGCGCTGGTGCTGCAGTGCCTTAAAAAAAGTCTCCGATAGTATCTCTTTGGCAGGACGCATGTTCGACAACTCCTCGAGCGTAAGGGGAGCGTCGTCCGAATCTACGGGCTCGTTCAGGGTCTCTTTGTGCTGCGTCACGTCGTGCTTGCCTCCAATGGTAGTCGTCCGCGCCATCGGCCATGCTTTTCTTTTTTGCAGATCGGAGGGAAAATTCCATACATCTCAAAAAATACATGCCCACATACACTCAAAAATACACCTAAGCTACTGATTTACAATTACAAATATGGATGTATGGAAATTTCGGCAAAAGATAGAGATATAGGCATGCAGACGCGGGATGCGGGTATGCGGATGCGTACAGCGTAAGCTATCTATATATAAATAAATTCATACAAAAACATATTATTATATATATCAATGAGTTAGATGTATGTTTGGCATGTATGCGGCCAAAAGTGAAAAATACATCCATACAGGATTGACGAGTAGCGAACGTTATTCGACCATTTCGCTAGTTTGAAAACACGGGCATTGGAACATGCAGGCGATCATTGGTGGAAACAGGGTAGTTGCGATATCTGAACGCGATTTGGCGCTCTTCGTCAGATCGGCGGAAGCGAAACCAAACGCAACGATGACAATCAATCGCTTCGCCTCTTCGATCGGGGTAACCGGAGCGTTTTTGAGAAAACAAGAGCTCGATTGGCCGTTGGATCAACGCGGCCGTATCAAGGTGGGTGCCGCAATCAAACTTTTGCGATGGTATGGATATCCGGTCCAGCATTGGATCGCCAGGCTACGGGCCGACAAGTTGAAGGGCGAGTATCGCAAACAGAAACGGGCGGTGCATGAAATCAATGCCAAGCACCGGCGAACTAATGGCTTTGACCGGATGGCCAGAGGTGCGGCATCTCATTCAGGCGGATGCATCGAAGCGTTGAACCCATAATGTAACCGTCATTGTGATACGTTGCCACAAATTCGATCAAAGATAGTCCATTAATGAAATCAACATCTTATAAAATAAAAAGGTACTCCGACGACGGTGCACCTATGCGGGGAGCGTGGCCGGGCAAGCTTTTGCTAGCGACAGATTTCAATAATTGTTATGCGTCTTGTGCGTCATGCATATCTGCTGTCACTTAAAACGTAACTCCTGCCGGTTTTTAGGCACTCAAACAACAGTAGATGCCTGCGCGGGCGTATGGTCCGTCGTGAGACGACGGTCTGCTCTTATGATCCTGCGAAAGCTGTGGCAGCAATGCGCCTTGATTTCGGTCATTGCGGCAGGTCTTGCCTCATCCCAAAACCGGACGTTCATCTTGGTCGCTTGATCGACCGCTCGCCGATCGCGGCCAACGTTCAATGTCGAACTCGTAGCGAACCGCGTACGCAGATCCGGAATCGTTCCGCTTTGGGAGCTGCGGCGCCAAAAATGAACGCCGGCAAAAAACAAATGTAAGCCGCATTTCATGCGAGCGATGCGGCTTCACCGAGATGTCTGCGGCGGATCAAACGCTTAAAGAGTGTCCCAATTGTCCTTTTTCGAAATGGATTATAGGTTTACAAGCGGTTGACCTCGACTAATCGCGGCCAACTGCTTAAACCGCGCCGTTGTTAGAAAAGGATAGAATTGCAAGGGCAAGCGCCACCGAATCCAACGCTTGCGGCTGATGAAGCGACCGCCTTCGGTTCGTTCGTCCTCTATGCGGGGCGGCATCTGTTGCTCAAAGACGGCGAGCCCGTCGCAATCGGCTCGCGGGCGCTCGAAGTTCTCATCACATTGACCGAGCGATCGGGCGAGCTGGCAACGAAGGATGAACTAATCGCGAGTGCCTGGCCAAATACCACGGTTGAGGAGTCGAACCTTAGAGCTCAGATCGCGTTGCTTCGAAGGGTGCTCGGCGACGATCAAGCCGCTCCCCGGTATATCGCCGCCGTCCCTTCAAGGGGCTACCGTTTCGTTGCTCCTCTCACCCGTTCCCGCGTTGAAAACGAACCCGGGACAACAACTGCGCCGAACAACCTTCCACGACAGCTGATCCAAGCCATCGGACGGGACGAAGCGATCAAGTTCGTCGAAGGACGGTTTAAACGGTCACGGATGGTGACGATCGTTGGACCAGGCGGCATTGGAAAGACGACCGTCGGCCTTCGTGTGGCGGAACAGTTGTCATCATCGCATAAGCACGGCCTTTGCTTCGTCGACTTGGCACCGATCACGAATCCTCAACTCGTCCCTTCAGTCCTAGCTTCACAGCTGCGCCTGCCGGAGACATCGGGTGACCCGACCGCGACCCTTATCGGGTATCTTCGCGAAAAACAGATGTTGCTCGTGTTCGACAGTTGTGAACTCGTTCTCGAAGCGACTGCCCGCCTCGCGGAGACCCTGCTCCGCCAAGCGCCGGAAATCAGCATTCTGGCGACCAGCCGCGAGGCGATGCGGGTAGAAGGCGAAAGCGTCTACAGGCTCCCCCCTCTCGACCTGCCACCGCCGGCGGCGGGTCTGACTGCCGCTGACGCGTTGGAGTTCCCGGCAATTCGCTTGTTCGTCGAGAGGGCGACCTCGTTCGCGAGCGGGTACTCTTTCGACGACGACGAAGCACCCGTCGTTGCGCACATCTGCCGCCAGCTCGACGGGATCGCTCTCGCTATCGAGCTCGCGGCGGCGCGGGTGGAGGCATTCGGCACGCGCGGGATCGCGGAACTTCTGAACGATCGACTGCGGTTGCTGACGGGTGGACGGCGCACCGCTCTGCCCCGCCATCAAACCTTGGCAGCAATGATCGACTGGAGCTACGGGGCGCTCTCTGAAGGTGAGCGTAAAGTCCTGCGTCGACTTGCGGTGTTCACTGGCGATTTCGGGCGGGACGCGGCTGTCGCCATTGCAACCGATCCGACCGCCCCCGATCGCGATGTACCGAGTCATCTTGCTGACCTCGTCGCCAAATCCCTGGTGTCGGTAGACGCTCAAGGCAAGTTCGCTCGATACCGTCTGCTCGACACAACGCGGGCGTTCGTTTTGGACAAAGTTCGGGATGACGGGGAGCTCGACGCCGTCATGCGGCAACTCGCGACCTATCTGTGCGAAGTCTTACGGCATTCGCAGGAGGAAGTCGAAACCTTGCCGAGCGAAGAATGGCTGTCGAGATATGGTATCCACATCAACAATGTGCGCTTCGCTTTGGACTGGGCCTACTCGGATAATGGCGACTCGGAAGTGGGCCGCGGGCTTACCGTCGCGGCTATTCCGATATGGTACCAGCTTTCTCTGGTCGACGAATGCCTGACTAGCGTTCGACGAGCGCTGCTGGGTATTGCCCCCGGAGAGCGAAGAGACGAAAACGCGCGTCAGATCATGCAGCTCTATAGAGCGCTCGGGCTTTCACAAGCTTTCAAGATCGGGTTTGCGCCACAAGCTACGGCCGCGTTCGCCAAGGCGTTGGAGATATCGGAAGAGCTCGGCGACCTGGACGCTCAGGCCGAAGCTCTCTGGGGCTTGTGGGTCGCACAGGTAGGAATGGGTGAATATAGGGCGTCGCTCGGAAGCGCCGAACGTTTCGCGGTGGTAGCAGAGAGTGGACTCGATCGTTTCATCGGTGACCGCATGCTCAGCATGACACTCTTCTGCATGGGGGACTTCCGGGGTGCCCGCCGTCACGCCGATCTGATGCTGGCTCATGATCTCTCGGCTGGAATCGCCTCCGCAAGCTCGGTCCGTTTTAGGTTCGGCCAGTCAGTTTCGGCACGAATCCAGCCAGCTCAGCTCCTGTGGATGCAAGGCTTTCCAGATCAGGCGATCAAGGCGGTCGACAGCGCCGTTGAGGCCGCGCGGGGTTCGGGCCACGCAATCTCATTGTGTGAAGCCTTGGCGCGCTGGTCATGTCCTGTCCTGGTTCAGGTCGGAGACTTTACGGCGGCGGATTTTGCGATCACAGAGCTGCTCGACCTGGCGACAGCGAATGCGCTCGGACCATGGGAGGTGTTCGGCCGATGCTGGAAGGCAGCGCTTCTGATCGATCGAGGGCTTCCTGAGCGAGGCGTTTCTCTCCTTCGGAACGGGTTGGCTGAACTGCGCCAGGTAAAACTGTTCAATCTCTACAATGTCCGATTTCTCGGCTATTTGTCCGGGGGCTTGTCCTCTCTGGGACAACACGTCGAAGCGCTCTCTTTGGTGGATGCGGCGATCAACGCCAGCGAAGAAAAGGAGGAGCTCTGGTGCGTCGCGGAACTCCACCGTCTGAAGGGAGATGTCCTTTGGCGAGGCGGCGACGACCTCGAGAGCGTCGAACGATGCTATCGCCATTCGGTCGAGTTGGCGGAGCGGCAGGACGCCCTATCCTGGGAGCTGCGAACGACCACCAGTTTGGCCCGTTTGGTGCGCGACCGCGGGGACAGCGCTCGGGGGCGTGCAATGTTGGCCGCGGTATATAATCGGTTCACCGAGGGATTCGACACAGCCGACATGGTGGCGGCCAAGGTTTTGTTGGCCGAGATGTCCTGACCTGCCGACATTCTGTGCTTGTCCCCATCACAAGTTTTCACCACGATTCACTGGCGTGAGAACTAGCTGTTCTGCCATCTTCTGTCCGTCGTCGAATAGTCGTCGACACCACATCAAGGGCATGCAGATGAAGACCATCGCCACCACTATGGACGCGCTCGTCCTGAACGAAACAAACTCCGACCTCGTCCGCACAACCATGATCCGCCCAGCGCCCACGTCAGGGGAGGTCCTTGTGCGAGTCAAGGCGAGCAGCGTCAATCCGCTCGATCTCAAGATCAAGAGCGGCCAGGCTCCCCACGCTCGACATCCCTTACCCGCCATCCTCGGAATGGATGTTGCCGGAGTCGTCGAAGCCGTCGGCCCCGGCGTGACCGCCTTTAAGCCGCAGGACGAGGTCTTTGGCATGACCGGTGGTATCGGCGGTCTCCAAGGTTCGCTCGCGACCTATGTCGCCGTCGACGCCGACTTGCTTGCTCCCAAGCCCACAAACCTGACCATGCGCGAAGCCGCCGCGTTGCCGTTGGTCTTCATCACCGCTTGGGAAGGCCTTGTTGACCGCGCGCAGGTCCAGGCGCGTCAGAAGGTACTGGTACTCGGTGCGGGGGGTGTCGGCCACGTCGCGATCCAGATTGCTCGGGCTTTCGGTGCCGAGGTCTTCGCAGTGGACAAGGCCTCGAAGCAAAGCCAGATCGAGGAGCTCTGCGCAACGGCTATCGACCGCCATCAGACGACCGTCGAGGAGTATGTGAAAGACCATACGGGCGGCCGCGGCTTCGACATCGTCTACGACACCGTGGGCGGGGCCGGGATCGACGCCGCGTTCAACGCCGTGACGCGCTTCGGCCATGTCGTCAGCTGCCTCGGATGGGGCACTCATTCGCTTGGACCGCTCTCGTTCCGAGCCGCAACCTACTCGGGTGTCTTCACGCTCCTGCCGATCCTGACGGGGGAAGGCCGGGCCCATCACGGGCATATCCTGCGAGAGGCGAAGCGGCTCGCGGAAGCGGGAAAGATTACCCCTATCGTTGATCCGCGCCGTTTCAGCTTCGAGACTGTTGCGGAAGCATATGCCGAAATCGAGCACCGGACCGCCAACGGCAAAATCGTGATCGACGTCGCCGACTAGGGCCTTCAACCGATTAAACAAAGGATAGATGTGATGCCATTCGTCAATGTGAAACTGGTCGACGGCGTCTTCACGCCGGAAGAGAAACACGCCTTGGCCAAGGCCTTGACCGATGTCATGGTCAAGTTCGAAGGTTCGGAGGCGTTTCGCGAGGTAGTGTGGGTTCTCATCGAAGAACTGCACACCGACGGCTGGCACATCGGCGGCAGGCCATTCGAAGGGCCCAAATCTTTGATGACGACGCTCTCGAAATCCAAGGACGTCGTCGAAATGATCGACGGCACGCCCACGACCCGGAAGGAGTGGGCAGCAGCAGCGCCAGTTCTGGGCTGAACACTTCGCAATCTCGACACGGCCAAAAGCGAAGGCGTCGGACCGCCAACATCCGAGGCTGCCAGTGGAACCGTGTCTGTCCCACAGAGAGAATAGACATGAACACGAGCACGCCCATCACTGCGACGAGACGGGATGTCCTGATCGGGACCGGAGCCGTCGTCCTCGCTACGACGTTGCCTCTGGGGGCCCTTGCCGCCACGGCATCGTCGAACTCAAACAGAGCAACCATTGAAGACGGGAGTGAGACCATGAGCACCATCAAGACGAAAGACGGCGCGCAGATTTTCTACAAGGACTGGGGTTCCGGGCAGCCGATCGTGTTCCACCACGGTTGGCCGCTCAGTGCCGACGACTGGGACAACCAGATGCTGTTTTTCCTCGGGAAAGGTTTCCGCGTCATCGCCCACGACCGAAGGGGCCACGGCCGCTCTAGCCAGACCTCCGATGGCAACGACATGGATACGTACGCGGCCGACGTCGCAACCCTCGCCGAAGCTCTCGACCTCCGCGACGCCATTCACATCGGTCATTCGACCGGCGGCGGCGAGGTCACCAGGTATGCCGCTAGGCATGGCAAGGGCCGGGTCGCGAAAGCGGTCCTCATTTCCGCGATCCCTCCAGTCATGGTCAAGTCCGCCGATAATCCGGGTGGCCTTCCGATAGAAGTCTTCGACGGCTACCGCGCGGCTTTGGCCGCAAACAGGGCACAGCTCTACCTCGATATCGCGAGCGGGCCGTTCTACGGCTTCAACCGCCCTGGCGCGACCATCTCCGAAGGCACGATCCGCAACTGGTGGCGTCAAGGTATGATGGGCGGCGCAAACGCGCATTACGAGTGCATCAAGGTCTTCTCCGAAACCGATTTTACGGAGGACCTGAAGGCCATTACTGTCCCGGTCCTGGTGATGCACGGCAGCGACGACCAGGTCGTCCCTATAGCCGACTCCGCGGAACTTTCCGTGAAGTTGCTCAAGAACGGGAAACTCAAGGTCTATGACGGCTACCCGCACGGGATGTTCACGACGCATGCCGACGTGATCAACGCGGACCTCTTGGCTTTCATCAAGGCCTGACCGCTGGGCGGACCGCGAGGCCTGCCTCGACCTCCAACTCCAGTTCGAAGCCGTCGGCTCGCTCGA
>NZ_JBBNAM010000214.1:0-2932 GCF_037994425.1 Phyllobacterium sp. | reverse complement strand
TCAACCAAAGCATGAAGTCGTTCGGCGACGGCACAGCAGGGATCTCGGCCACCGGCGGCGCTCCCTTGGCGGTGATCCAGGCCTTGACTTCCGGATCATCGAGGAGCTTCAGGAGTTGCTCTACCTTATCCGACGAGGGTGTCGGCGCCGAATTGGTCTGGGCTGGGGAACCCGCGATAGCGGCACACAAAAGGGCCAGGCTCAATGCAAGCATGACACTTGCTCTGGCGGTCAAGTCCCGGATAACGGTAATGTACATTCATTTGCCCCTGACAAACGCTACTATAGCTCGAATACACGCACCTGTCTCACGAACAGATGTGCAGGCCTGATACGCAAACGAATGGCAGAGCAGTTCTGCTTAGAAGCCTGCAGTAGCTCCAAAACCGACTTCTGGGGCGCGTACCCATAAATCCGGTTCTGTAATCGCGGCTCGCTGAATGTCCGCTTCGCTCCCCAAAAGCAACCGAATCGTTCGGGAAATGACGCGATGTGCCAAGCGGCGACGTCGCGGTGCGCTCATTAGAGGTATGCGGCGGAAGCCTTCACCTGGAGAAGGATGGTAAACGATCCGCCACGGAAAATTCCACGACAGCAGCTTGAACTTGAAGAACACCAGCCAAGTGGCGCCGATGTAGACACTCGCGATGATCAGCATTGGTTGGCTTTCTGCATCGACACGCGGAGTCTTAGCTCTGGAGTCCGGTCGCGCAAGTTGCAGAAGACTCCGCTTTTTAGAGCGATCAATGAATTGAAGTGCCGATCGGCACATTGATGTGCATCAAAGCCAAGCAGAGCGCGACAAGGTGAAGCTCCACTATTGCCAATTCCCCGAAAGGATGCCGTTTCATGAACTCGATCATTTCGCTTGCTCGCGCCTCGCTGATCGTTGCGCTCGCGGTGTCTCTCTCAAGCGCCGGGCATGCCCAGACGCAGCCCAAGCCGGCGACCGAGGCACCAAGGCCGCCAACTGCGAACTGCAGCAACGGCTCAATGTCAACGACCGGGAAGACTTCAATAACGCGACGCGCGGCCTGATCGCCAAGCCGGCTACGCTGACGATCAAAGGGGAAAAGGGCAACGTCGTATGGGATCTGGGGGCCTACAAGGCCTTCATCGGCATCGATAAGCCGGTGCCGGATACCGTCAACCCGAGCCTATGGCGCAACGACCAGCTCAACATTCAATACGGGCTGTTTAAGGTACACGACAAATCTTCCGGGTGCGTGGCTACGACCTGTCCAACATCACATTTGTGCGCGGCAAAACGGGATGGATCGTGTTCGATCCCCTCATCTCAGTCGAGACTTCAAGAGCGGCCTACGATCTGGTTTCGAAAATCTCGGAAAGTTTCCGGTTGTCAAGCTCCCAAACGGAGCCTCGAATCATGCGCTACGAACTCACCGATTATGAATGGGCCGCCATCAAGCCGTTCCTGCCGAACAAACCGCGGCGTTCCGCGTGTGAATGACCTGCGGGTGCTCAACTGCCTCTTCTGGGTCCCGCGTTCGGGCGCGCCATGGCGTGACTTGCCGCAGAGTTTTGGCCCGTACACCACCTGCTACAATCGCCTTGTTCGACGGCGCAGGGCTGGCGAGTGGGGCCAGCTTATGAATGCGCTGGCCGCAGGCCATGATGCAGCCGTGCAGATGATTGATACGTCACATTGTGCGTGTGCACCAGCATGGAACCTGCATCGCTGGCAACAGTAAACGATTGATGGGTCGTTCGCGCTTGAGGATGGATTTGCATCATCACAGTGCTTCATTGATCATGGTTTTTTCGAAACGCCACGCATTTTCAGCAATAGGCCATCCTCAAGTGCAGCACTGTTATCTCGCATCCTGGATCATTTGCGCTAGAACAACTGGCTGGTTGATCCTGATTTGCCGATAACCTGCAGTAATCAATTCCGCTGCCGAGAGACGTGAGAGAATACCGCCAACGCCGTTGCGACAAAGACCCGTGATCTCGGCAAGTTCCGATTGTGTGACGTCGATGTCTAACGCATCATCAGCTGTCACCAGATCGCTTCCGTATCCTGCAAGTCTGAGGAGAACCGCCATGAGACGGGTCTGGGGCTGCCTAATCATGAGATCATCATAGCCCGAGATTGCGAGATCGAGGCTCTCTACGGCATTGAGCGCAAGAAATCGCCATACGGTTGGATCAGAAACAGCCAATTCCAGGATCGACGACAAGGACAATTGTAAGAGCATGGTTTTGCGTCTGGCGACCACTCCCACCCGCCTCGGCCGTCCGCTGATCACGGACGCTTCCCCAAACCAGAAGCCCGAGCGCGCAAAATGCGCGAAGTAAGGGCCATGCATTCCGGGCGCTACGCTGATACCGATCCCCCCTGCGATGAGCCCGTAGATTCCGCCCGGCGGATCACCGATGTGATAGATGGGCTGTTTTGCCTGATACACTTTTAACGACGCGCGATCCAATATTGCCCGCCGCAGCGTGTTTGGAAGCAGGGAAAACCAGCCCCGCTCTGAAATAATCTGTTCGGCTTCCTGTCTGTGCAGCATCGTCGATTCCCCCACCAATTGCTCACGGAAGGGCAATCTAACGGATACATAAGCGCTAAGACTTGTTCTCGATCAAATTAGTCGTCCCGTCGCGCAATCCGGGACAAACGGTTCCATCGTAGGGGGCGTCATGCTCAATAAACTGTCGGCCGAATTCTTCGGTACATTCTGGCTTGTCCTCGGCGGCTGCGGCAGCGCGGTTATCGCGGCGGCGTTTCCAGATGTCGGTATTGGTTTGCTTGGTGTTGCCTTTGCTTTTGGCCTTACGGTGCTTACCATGGCCTTTGCCGTCGGACATATATCCGGCGGACACTTCAATCCAGCTGTCTCGCTTGGTCTTGCCATGGCCGGACGGTTCGAGTTCAAGGATCTGATTCCATACTGGATTGCCCAGGTGG